>CAJQQM010000162.1 GCA_905480485.1 uncultured Aureispira sp. | reverse complement strand
TTCGATTAAGCTTCGTTGATCGATTCGGTTTATTTATTTCTTTCCGTAACATAATTAACTAAATCTTCAAGAGAGGTTCTTGAAGCCGACAATGGAAAACTGCGGAGGATTTCAAAAGCCTCATCGCGGTATTGATACATCATATTGCGCGCATATTCTATCCCATTACTATTGAGCACAAATTGTGTTACTTCTTTGATTTTTTGTGGGTCGGTGTTCTCATTCTTGATTATATTTATAATGTAATTGCGCTTCGCTTTGTCTGTATTGTTTAGGGCGTGAATGAGCGGGAGGGTCATTTTCTTCTCTTGGATGTCATTGCCTTGTGGCTTGCCGGCATTTCCATCTCCAAAATCAAACAAATCGTCTCTTATTTGAAACGCTATGCCAATTTTTTCTCCAAAAAGGTGCATTTTTTGAATGGTTTGAGGGTCGTCTGTGGCAGAGGCGGCGCCGCTTGCACAAGCAGAGGCAATTAAAGAAGCAGTTTTTTTTCGGATTATTTTAAAATAAACCGATTCTTCAATATCAAGACGACGTGCCTTTTCGATTTGTAAGAGTTCTCCTTCGCTCATTTCTTTGACAGCATCGGAGGTTATTTTGAGCAAGTTGATAGCATTGTTTTCAATAGACAGCAGTAAACCCTTAGACAACAAATAATCACCAACTAAGACAGCTATTTTGTTGCCCCAAAGGGCTTTGAGAGAGAAAAAACCTCGACGTTGCATCGAATCGTCCACTACATCGTCGTGTATCAAAGTTGCGGTATGAAGCAGTTCTACAAGATTGGCAGCATGGTACGTGAGTTCATTTACTTCGCCACAAATTTTAGCACTCAAAAAGATAAACATCGGGCGCATTTGTTTCCCTTTCCTTTTTATAATAAAGTTAGTAACTTTATCTAACAAAGGAACATCGCTTTTCATGGCAGACTTAAATCGATGATGAAATTCCTTAATTTCCTCATCGATAGGTGTCTTGATAGAATTTAATGATTTGACCATAAAATCAATTTTGATGCATTTCTTTTGAGGGCGATAGTTTGTCTGTCTGCTAAATTAACTATATTGAAGGCTATATGTTCAAAAATACTATTTTTATTTTTAATTTTCAATATTTATTGAAAATATAAAATCTACTGAATTGCAGAATCAGCAGGCAGTTGATTTGAATTTTTGCATTATGAAAACTATTAAAAATCATACGTTAAAAGGGTCTAACGGATGTCCAATTACCCTCGATATCTACTGGCAGGAGGCCGACCGCAAAAAGCCTGTGGTGGTATTTGCACACGGTTTCAAAGGCTTCAAAGATTGGGGACACTGGCACCTAATCGCTGAACAATTTGCCCAACAGGGCTTTTGCTTTGTCAAGTTTAATTTTTCGCACAATGGAGTTTGTGTGGATGATTTAAATAATTTTAGTGACTTGGAGGCCTTTGGCCATAATAATTTTGAAAAAGAATTGAACGATCTTCAAGCAGTATTAGATTGGCTTGAAACAGATGCTGATGTACTGAAGTCATGCCAATTGGATACTCAAAATATTACCTTAATTGGACACAGTAGGGGTGGGCCAATTGCAATTCTTGAGGGTGTACAACGATTGTCTGTTTGTCAAATAATTAGTTGGGCAGGCGTACACGAACTTAATTATGCCTGGGAACATCATCCTGAGTTACTAGCGCTTTGGAAAAAAGAAGGGCTGCGTTATATCAAAAATGGTCGGACTCGACAAAACATGCCCCTTTATTACCAACTCTACGAAAACTATCAACGTAATCCAGCTAAATTTTCAGTGAAAGAGGCCTTGAATACAAACCGGAAGCCCTTTTTGATTGTGCATGGTTCGGAAGACCCTGCCGTGCCGGTAACGGCAGCAAAATATCTTTTTCAGCATGCTAATGATGCGCAAATATTTATTATTGAAGGGGCCAATCATGTCTTTGGAGGAAGCCATCCTTATACCGAAAAATTCTTGCCCAAACACAGTGAACAGTTGGTAGAAAAATCAGTGCAATTTATTCAACAAAATATTGTTTGACTGTTGGAAAAGCTCTGAATGAGCAGTCTTAAAGGAAATAGTCTTAAGACACCGTTAAAAAAGTAGATCCCTTAAAAACGGTAAAAAAAAATCAGTACATTCATTGATATACTATAAAAAGGTCCAAAAGCCATCGATTTAATCATATTTAGGGGTTTTTTAGCACTGTTATTAAGATTTTTAATTTAAATTTTGATGTGCTGTATATAATTGGTAAATTTGTAGCAGTACAATAACAGATGAACAGGCACTAAAACCGATGTCTCAACGGAGGCTAACTAATTTCCTTTTTACTAGATATCTAACTGATTTATAACACTCAATACCACTTCAATAAAGAATGAAAAATTTCTTCAGTTTTTTTACACAGGAAATCGCTATAGATTTAGGTACAGCGAATACCCTCATTACTTCTGACGGCAAAGTAATTGTAGATGAACCATCAATTGTTGCGATCAATCGCAATAACAATAAAGTAATAGCCGTTGGTAGAAAAGCAATGATGATGCATGAAAAAACACACCAAATGATTCGGACGGTTCGTCCACTCAAAGATGGTGTAATTGCTGATTTCGAAGCGGCCGAAAGTATGATTCAAGGGATGATTGAAATGATTCCCAATCGCCGTCGGTTTTTCAAGAATATGTGTATGGTAGTTTGTATTCCATCTGGAATTACAGAAGTGGAAAAACGTGCTGTTTTTGATTCGGCAGAACATGTAGGTTCAAGAGAGACTTATTTGATTCACGAACCAATGGCTGCAGCCTTGGGGATAGGGCTTGATGTGACCGAACCTGTAGGGAACATGATTATTGACATAGGGGGAGGAACAACCGAAATTGCGGTTATTGCTTTGGCAGGTATTGTTTGCGACCAATCAATTCGCACAGCAGGGGACGAATTGACAGTCGATATCATGAATTATATGCGACGTCAGCACAACTTACTGATTGGTGAACGTACATCCGAACAAATTAAAATAAACGTTGGGGCAGCTTTGCACGAACTCGAAGTTCCTCCAGAAGATTATGCGGTTAATGGCAGAGACCTTATGACAGGTATTCCAAAACAAATAATGGTATCTTACAACGAAATCAGTCATTGTCTAGATAAGTCAATTTCTAAAATTGAAGACGCTATTCTTAAAGCTTTAGAGAATACACCACCAGAACTAGCAGCTGATATTTATCAGACAGGGCTGTATCTGACAGGAGGAGGTGCCTTGTTGAGGGGACTAGACAAACGTATTTCTCAAAAAACAAAACTGCCGGTGCACGTTGCGGAAGATCCATTGCGCGCGGTGGTTAGAGGAACAGGAATAGCACTCAAAAAAAGAGTTGAATATTCGTTCCTTATTACGCACAAAAATATGTAAGACTTAGGAGGGTAAGATTATTGATATCTTATGTCTTCATGGTCGTTTATTTCGATTCATTAGGCGAGTTTGAGCGAATATGTATAGGGTTTTTCTATTCTTTGTAAAGTATAATGGCGCTTTTGCTTTCGTAATAATGGAAGTGATCGCCCTTTCTTTTTATTTCACTCGAAATATCAACCCTAATAAAGCGTCCTTTATTAGTTCAGCAAATGGATTTTTGGGTGGCGTATACGAAACTTCTAGTAAGGTTTCACGTTATTGGAACCTTTCAGCAGTGAACGATAGTTTGGCACGCGAAAATGCTGAGCTAAAGATGCGTTTACCCAATTCAAAGTTCTCTTCCTTGGTCAACAAAAATATCGTACGAGATACCACCTTACAGCAGCACTATGCCTACGTAGATGCCAAGGTTATCAATAATACAACACATCGGCCCCACAACTTTTTGACGATTAACAGAGGTCAAAAACAAGGCTTGGCACTGAACGCAGGTGTCATTAACGGCAATGGTAAAGGAATTGTTGGTATTACCCTAAAGTCTAGTGACAACTACACTGTAGTTATGTCGGTTTTGAATGTAGATACTCGAATCAGTGCTAAAATATTGAATAATGATTATTTTGGAGTATTGATATGGGATGGTCAGGATGCTCGATTTATGACTCTAGAGTCGGTGCCCAAGCATGCCTTTATTCAAAAAGGTGATTCGGTCGTTAGTAGTGGATTCTCTACGGTTTTTCCAGAAGGTATCCTTATTGGTACAATAGAAGATTTCTTCCAACCAGCAGGGATTAATTTTTATACCATTAAAGTTCGTTTATTTAACGATGTCAACCATGCACAGTATGTGTATGTAGTCGATAATTTGTTGAAAGAAGAACGAATCAAATTAGAGGAGGAGGGGACGAATGAATAGTATTTTTAGCGCGAACTTAGTGCGCTTTATTTTGTTGGTAATTGTGCAGTTTTTACTCAAAGAAGTAGATTACGCAAACATAGATATCTATATATATCCTGTGTTTATTTTATTACTTCCTATAGGCATTGTACACGGTTTGCTGATTGTCATTTGCTTTTTCTTCGGTTTGTTAATAGATGCTTTTTATAATACGATGGGCTTATTTGCCTCCGCTGCTGTTTTTGTAGCAGCCGCCCGACCAATTGTGTTAACACTTTTAGAACCTAGAGGAGGATATGAAAATAATAAAGCATTAACCAAATACCATTTAGGTAACAGATGGTTTTTACAATACAGTGGTTTGCTGATCTTTTTGCATACTTTATGGGTTGTTACCCTCGAAGAACTGCAATTGTTTTCATGGATGTGGTTGTTGAGGATTGTTGTTATATTTACTTTATCGATGCTGATTGCGCTGTTGTACCAGTTTATTTTTAATCCGAAAGAGTAATTGTATTTAATTTAATTATATGCAAGATTTATATCAAGATAGACAAAAAATATTACAGATAGCCTTTGTTATCTGTGGTATTATGTTGGTATATCAATGCTTTACTATCCAAGTACTAGACAAATCTTATCAATCACAACATAGTTATCGCGAGGCTGTTACACTTTATCCTTCTCGAGGGGCTTTGAAAGATAGAAGCGGGGCATTGATGGTTTATAATCTTGCAATGTATGATTTGAAAGCTACCTATAATCAGGTAAAAAAGTCACAAATTGATACCGCCGACTTTTGTATGTTGCTGGGGATTAATGATAGCATATTTTTAGAAAACCTCAATAAAGATTTTAGTGATAGACGATTCTCTCAACGAAAACCATTTAATTTTTTGACGCAGATTCCTGCCGATAAATTCGCGAGAGTTGAAGAACGCTTATTTCAGTTTCCGGGTTTCGAAAGCTATCGTAAAAGTGTACGTGGCTATCCAGCTAAAGCAGGGGCGCATATGTTGGGCTATATAAGTGAGGTTAATAATGGACAGATCGATGCATCAGAGGGTTTGTATCAGCGGGGAGACTACATCGGCACAAGTGGTCTCGAATTATTCTATGAGTCGCAGCTTAGAGGTGTAAGGGGGGTAGAACATGTATTGAAGGATAAATGGGGTAAACGCAAAGGGAAATACAAAGAAGGAAGCTTAGACGTGTCGGCCGAATCGGGTTATGATCTAATTACAAGTATTGACCTCGATTTACAAGAATATGGAGAACTGCTAATGCAGCACAAAATGGGGGCAATTGTAGCCATAGAACCTGAAACAGGAGAAATATTAGCTATGGTCAGCGCCCCGGCATATAATCCATCTGTTTTGGCGGTCAATCGCAATCGCAAAGACGCTTTTGTGGCCCTCCAACAAGATTCACTTACGCCGTTGTTTAATCGTGCCTTGATGGCTCAATACCCTCCGGGGTCTATTTTTAAGCCTGTTATTTCAGCCATCGGACTGCAAGAACGTATCTTGACTCCTCAACGTGGAATGACTTGTTCAGGGGGCTTTTTGTATGGGTCTTTGCGTGTAGGTTGTCATGGACATGGCCCTATTAATGCAGTTAGTAATGCCATACAGTATTCTTGCAATAAGTACTATTGTCAGGTATTCAAAGAAATGGTAAATATGTATGGTTTTTATTATCCTGAAAAGGGCATGGATCGTCTTGCAGGCCATTTACATACTTGGGGGTTAGGCAACCGTTTGGGGGTAGATATACCAAATGAGGCAGCGGGACATGTTCCTACGGCAGCATATTACAACAAAAAACACGGGGCAGGTTCCTGGAAGTTCTCTCATGCAGTTTCGGTAGGGATTGGTCAAGGGGAATTGCTGATAACGCCCCTTCAAATGGCAAATATGGCGGCCATTATTGCCAATAGAGGGTTTTATTATACCCCACATTTTGCCAAAAAATTTGTTGGAGATAGTTCATCTGTACTTGATAAATTTAAATTTAGGCATTATACCAAAATTCATCCTATGCATTTTCAGCCTGTAGTGAAAGGGATGGAAGACGTTGTTCTTGCTGGTACGGGACGTCGGTCTAGAATACCGGATATTACTATGTGTGGCAAAACAGGGACCGTCGAAAATAACAAAGGAAAAGATCATTCCACTTTTATTGCCTTTGCCCCCAAAGATAATCCTAAAATTGCGATTGCTGTGTATGTCGAAAATGGCGGCTATGGTTCAACATATGCAGCACCTATAGCTAGTCTGATGATTGAAAAATATATGAATGGGTTTATTCAGGCTGGAAGTCGACAATCATTAGAGAAGTTTATTTTAAAAGCCAATTTAACCGGAATTAAAGAAGCGCCTTAACAGTCGCAATTGAATTATAAGATTATATGCGTTTAGGAAGAGAATCAGATATCGGTGGATACGATTGGCCAACTATATTATTATGGGGGCTATTGGTTTTCTGTGGATGGGCGATGATTTTTGCTGCAGGCTATCAAGATGATGGGTCCTTTGAGAGTTTTTATGACCTAAACAAAACCTATGGTAAGCAATTGTTATGGATTGTGGTCGGCTTGACTATTGTTGGGTTAATGCAACTGCTTGAATCAAAAATTTACCGTACATTTTCACCTTTGTTTTATGGAGGGGCAGCCTTGCTTTTAGTAGCAGTCTTGTTTACCAAGCCAATAAATGGCGCTACCTCTTGGTTTGACATAGGAGGCTTTCGGTTTCAGCCCTCGGAATTTGCTAAAGTGTCTACCTGTATTATGTTGGCCACCTATTTGAGTCTGCCTACGTCTAGGATGCAAGAATTACGCGTTAAACTTACGGCTTTAGCTATCATAATAGGGCCCTTGTTTTTAGTTTTATTGCAGGGAGATGTGGGTTCTTGTTTGGTTTATTTTGCCTTTGTTATTATGCTTTTTAGAGCAGGGATGAATGCTTTTCTGTACATTTTGGGTATTACGGCTCTTTTTCTGTCAATTGCAGCTTTATTGTATGACGATACCTGGTGGCTTGTCAACCTTATATTGTTGATTAGTAGTGCTGTGTTAATGAAATCCTGGAAAAAGAACGATCTTTGGCTTGGTTTAATTGCCGGGGCAGCACTATTGAGTTATCTATTGTTTGAACCCTTGGGTTTTATGGTGGTCAGTATATTCAACGCCACCCTTTTTGTAACATTGGCCATCTTAAACATTTTAGAAAAGAACTGGGAGACTAGTATCTACGCCTCTGTTATTAGTTTGGTGGCAATTTTGTTTTCAACCTCCGTTAACTATATAGTAAACAACCTTATTGGTACACATCGGCAAGAACGAATTTGGGTATGGTTGCGTCCCGAAAAATGTCATCCTTTAGGTCCTTTGTACAACGTGGAACAGTCTAAATTTGCTATTGGTTCGGGAGGATGGACCGGCAAGGGGTTTTTGCAAGGAGAACGGACAAAATTAGATTATGTGCCAGAACAATCTACTGATTTTATTTTTTGTACAGTTGGTGAAGAGTGGGGCTTTTTAGGTACTTTTTTAATTATTAGTTTATTTTTTGCGCTTATCCTCCGAATCCTTTTTTTGGCTCAAAGACAACGTTCATTGTTTTCAAAATTTTACGCCCTTGGAGTAGCTTGTATATTGTTTCTGCATGTATTTATCAATGTAGGAATGACAACGGGGCTTGTACCAGTAATCGGAATACCACTTCCCTTTATTTCTTATGGAGGGTCCTCTCTTTTGTCCTTTTCTATATTAATGGGCTTACTGATAAAATTAGATAGTCGACGCTTATTTGTATTTCGCTAGTTGCTTCGCATATAAAAATGTAAAAAAACATCCTCCAATGTTATTTTTTACGCATTTTCAATAGATTGTTTGTGGTTTAGGAACGTTTCGTCCACAAGTTTAGTTAAGTTTGTTAATTGTACTATTTTTACGGTTAATGTGTTTTTGTATTGCTATTTTCTTGTTTTGCCATACAAAGGTATGAAAATTGATACTTAAATAGAATAATTGTAAGTATAGATTATTTAACCTTAAATAAATTTAGATGAGTTGGCGAAGACTAAACGGTAGTAGAATTCTACTCCCCATCAAAGAAGCCGTTGAAAAGACAATTCTTAATGAGACTCAAAACGGAGCAAAACTGAAAGTGTGTATCGGGACTGATTCACAGGTGCGCGGCAAAAAAATTGGTTTTGCAACAGTTATCGTTTTTATCCGGGAGGGTAAAGGTGGTTTTATGTTTATCAACAGTGAAATTGTTATCCAAAAAATGGCCATTCGCGAACGAATGATTCAAGAAGTCAGTCGTTCGGTTACCTTGGCCTATGAGCTTTCTGACATTTGGGACAAGCACAGTAATGTATCCTTAGAAATTCATGCGGATATTAACACTGATGCCAGTTTCAAGTCAAATGTTGCCTTAAAAGAGGCGATGGGCTACATTAAAGGAATGGGGTATGAATTCAAAGCCAAACCAGATGCATTTGCAAGTTCTAGTTGTGCAGACAAAGTTTGTTAAACTAAACTAAAAAAGCATAAAATATTGAGCAGGTTGACACGCTTACTTAAAGGGTGCGGGTTTCTTATCTTTAGAAAGATGGCTTTTGCGCTGCTTGTTTTGATGTGGAGGCAGCGATTGTATGGGTAAATAGATGTTGTTAATAGCTTCGGGCTTATGATAAAAATACCCTTTTGTATAATTAGACTGACCACTTTCTTGTTTCCAATGCCTTATAAAATTTTGTTGGTATTGTCCGAAAACGACTGCTTCGATATAATAAATACCTAAATGGCCCATTTTTTCTTTGTTTTTGATCTTTGCTCTTCTGGCAAAATAACCTTCCATCATTTTTCGGCCCTTTCCTCCGGTATTGTAATTATCCGTTAAGTGAATATCATTTAGGCTAATTGAACAGGTTTGATGTTGGATTAAGAAAGTTAGTAATTTCGCTTCACTCTCGATGTAAGCGGTTTTTCTTCCGAATTTTTTCCAGTTTTGAATGCCGTTAATCCTACTTTTGCTATAATCCATTCCTTTTGCTAGGCCCTTCCGTTGCCGTTCTGCGCGAAATTTTCCGTGGGTATAATTATAGTATAATGCTTGATAAGCATGCACAAATTCTTCTATAATGGTCGCATCAAAAAAAATATTTTCCATTTTTTTGACCTCAAACAAAACGGTTCCGTTCTTAGAGGAATAGGAACCGTAGGCCTGTTCTATTGCTGTATTGTTAATTTGGTAGGCGTATTCAGATTGTTCAAGATGCACCATTAGTTGATTGAACAAACTTGATTCTTCGCGTAATTCAAATACCCTTTTTTGAATACTTTCAGTATTGGCCCCCCAAATAAAGTGCCCGTCTTCTTCTGTAAGATAGAAAGGATGTATCTTAAATGTTGTTGTAATTGCCGGGCGGTAAGTAGTTTGAAAGGTATTGTAAGCAGTATCAGCGGTCGATTTTTGGGCAAACAAAAGACCAACAAAAAGTATAAATTGAATCATTTTTAATTAGAAAATAAAGGATGAACTATAGATGTTAGCACTACTACAAAACTGATACCAAAACACCTTGTTTTCTAATCAAAAAAAAGCCTGCTCTAATTTATTTAGAGCAGGCTTTGTAGACATAAAAAGTGCAGCGAAATTATTTTGCCATACTGAGTAAGAATTCATCATTTGAATCAGTACCCCGCATATGATTTAGCAAAAATTCCATGGCTTCTTCTGGTTTCATATCCGAAAGGTGTCTGCGTAAAATTATCATTTTATTAACCACGTCAGGGTGGTGCAATAAATCGTCTCTTCTTGTGCTTGATTTTACTAAGTCAATAGCAGGATACACACGCTTATTCGATAATTTACGATCGAGTTGCAGTTCGAGATTGCCCGTCCCTTTAAACTCTTCAAAGATGACTTCATCCATTTTAGAGCCTGTTTCTATAAGCGCTGTCGCTAAAATTGTTAAAGAACCGCCGTTTTCAATATTTCTAGCAGCTCCAAAGAATTTTTTAGGCTTAAGCAAAGCACTTGCTTCTACACCACCTGATAGTACTTTTCCGCTTGAGGGAGATACCGTATTGTGTGCTCTTGCCAAACGCGTTATCGAGTCGAGTAAAATGACAACATCGTGTCCACATTCTACCATTCTTTTGGCCTTTTCTAAAACAATATTAGAAACACGAACATGGTTTTCGGGGGCTGCATCAAAGGTAGAACCTATAACTTCAGCACGCACAGACCTTTGCATATCTGTCACCTCCTCGGGGCGCTCATCAATTAGCAAAATAATCAAATAACACTCAGGATGATTTTCGGCAATTGAATTTGCGACATCTTTTAATAAGAATGTTTTACCTGTTTTAGGCTGAGCAACAATTAAACCACGTTGTCCTTTTCCGATTGGTGTAAACATATCCATAACCCGAGTAGAAAAAAGCTTGGGCTTACTTTTTTGAATAATATTTAGTTTGTCTTCTGGAAACAGCGGCGTAAGGTGATCAAAATGAACACGGTCTCTGATTTCGTTAGGGCTCCAGCCGTTAATTTTTTCTACTTTCAAAAGAGCGAAGTACTTCTCTCCCTCTTTTGGAGGACGAATAGCACCTTGTATACTATCTCCAGTCTTTAGACCAAAAAGTTTTATCTGAGAGGGAGATACATATATGTCGTCGGGAGAAGTTAAGTAATTGTAATCAGATGACCTTAAAAAACCATATCCTTCTGACATCATCTCCAAAACACCCTCACCAATTACCACACCATCTAGGTCGATATTGAATTTTGGTTTGTGTTGTTTTTGCTCTCTTTTATTATGGTTATTGTCGCGTTGTTTATCGTTCGATTTGTTTTTGTGATGCTCATTTTTGGGAGTATCCTGACCTGTTTTGTCTTTTTCTTGGTGTTGTCTGTTCTCTCTTTTGTGAGGTCTTCTTTTTGGGGAAGACTTTTGGCTGTCTTTTTCAAGTACTTGTTCAGCAGGTTTGTCTGTAGAAACTACAGCCTCAACAGCCACGACTTTTTCAACAACAGGTTTTTCGACAGCAGGTTTTTCGACAGCAGGTTTATCGGCGGCAGGTTTATCGGCGACGATTTTTTTGCGAGCGATGGTTTTACGGGGCGTTCTTTTAATAGGTTTGGGTTTTGTTTCCTCTACTTTAGGACTGACGGTATTGTCGCCTTTGATAGCCTGGAAATCTAGTATTTTATAGATAAGTTCTTTTTTAGTAAGGCGTTTGTAGCCGGTCATTTCTAGCTTTTCGGCAATCTCTCTAAGCTCTGGAACGAGCATCTGATTTAATTGAAGTATGTCGTACATACAATGGTAGGTTATATTATTTAATATGAAAAAATTATAGATTGTAATTCAAGTATGAATTTTTGTGCATTAATCAATGAGCAAAACGCTTAGCAATAGGGTTTTTGAAATAGATTTTTGTTTGGTTAAAACAAAAAATGGATAGAGGTTTGCTTGATTGAGATGAAGTTGTCAGGAAGATAAAAGAATTGTTTGAGTGAAGTCGGTTATCACTATCTGATGCAAAAGTACATTTTAATTTTGAAAGTGCAGTGCTTATTTAAAAAAAAATAAATTGTAGTAGGTAAATTATTCTTTTTTAAAGGAATTAATAAATGATTTATACGAAAAACACGTAACTTCGTTTCATCTTAAAAGCGAACTTAACGATGCGCTTTATTGAGTCCAATCATATAACGTAAAAAACGACCAAAAAAATATGTTAACAGTAGGGTTTATTCAAGAAAATAAAGAACGTGTTTTAAAAAGCCTCAAAATAAGAAATTATACCCAACTAGATATCTTAGACGATATTTTGTCGCTGGATAAAAATCGCAAGGCATTGCAACAAAAACTAGAGGAACAACTAGCAGAAGGCAATCAGCTTGCTACCGAAATAAAAAACTTGTTTAAAACTGGCCGTGGGGCTGAAGCTGCGCCTAAAAAAGCAAGGGGGGCCGAGCTTAAAACCCTGAATTCAACTGTCAAAAGTGATTTGGCATCGGTCAAAGAAGCGCTTGAAAATGCCTTGTTGCAAGTACCTAACTGCGCTAATGATCAAGTGCCGGCAGGGCATTCCGATGCAGATAATATCGTGCATCAGGAATGGGACAATGAATTACCCGAAATGTCAGAAACTGCTTTGCCACATTGGGACTTAGCCAAAAAATATAACCTGATCAACTTTGAGCTAGGTTCTAAAATAAGTGGTGCTGGTTTTCCGGTGTATGTTGGGGTGGGTGCCCGTTTGCAAAGAGCGTTGATTAGCTTTTTTTTAGACGAAGCAGCTGCGGCAGGCTATGCCGAATATCAAGTGCCGCATCTAGTCAATGAAGACAGCGCAAGAGGTACAGGGCAATTGCCCGACAAAGAAGGGCAAATGTATTATATCGAAAAAGATGATTTATACATGATACCTACCGCCGAAGTACCTTTAACTAATATATACAGAGATGTAATAGTAAAACAAAAAGATTTACCGATTAAACTAACAGGACACACCCCTTGTTTTAGAAGAGAAGCCGGGTCGTATGGTGCACATGTTCGTGGCTTAAATCGTTTGCATCAATTTGATAAAGTTGAAATTGTACAAATTCAACATCCTGAGAAGTCCTACCAAGCACTACAAGAAATGTGTCAGCATGTCGAACAACTTTTACAAAAATTAGATTTGCCTTATCGCATATTATTATTGTGTGGAGGTGATATTGGTTTTACTTCCGCCTTAACATTTGATTTTGAAACCTATTCAGCCGCTCAGAAAAGATGGTTAGAGGTTAGTTCTGTTTCCAATTTCGAAACCTTTCAGGCCAATCGATTAAAATTGCGCTTCAAAGATGAAAAGGGCAAAAATCAGTTGGCACATACGCTCAACGGTTCGGCCCTAGCTTTGCCTAGAATTTTGGCAACTATTTTAGAAAATAACCAAAGCCCTGAGGGTATTAAGGTTCCTAAAGCTTTGCAAAAATACGTAGGGCTTGATTTAATCAAAGTCTAATTTTATCCCAACTGATGCGCCTCAAAGATGAATCATATATGCGCCGATGTTTTGATTTGGCGCGTTTGTCGGCGGGACTCAATGCCCCGAACCCAAGGGTAGGGGCCGTTGTTGTGTATCAAGACAAAATTATTGGAGAAGGCTATCATCAACAGTATGGTGGACCACATGCAGAGGTTCAAGCAATTCGAAATGTATCCAATAAAGATAAGCAGTTTTTGGATAAGTCTACTATTTATGTGTCGCTTGAACCCTGTTTTCATACCGGCAAAACACCCCCTTGTGTCGATTTGATTCTGAAGCACAAGATACCAAGAGTTGTGGTTTCTTGTGTCGATCCTTTCGAACAGGTAGCAGGACGTAGTATCGCTAAACTTCGGGCGCAAGGTGTATCGGTAACCGAGGGACTGCTACAAAAGGAAGGGGCTTGGTTATGTCGTCGCTTTTTTACGACCGTCCAAAAAAAGCGTCCCTACATCTTACTCAAGTTTGCTCAATCCAAGGATGGTTTTATTGGGTCTCACGATCAAGAAATAACCATATCAAATCCACTTTCTAAACGACTTGTTCACAAGTGGAGAAGTGAATCGACTGCTATCTTGGTGGGAACAACAACGGCTGTTGTTGACAACCCTCAATTAAACAATCGTTATTTTTTTGGAGCATCACCTTTGCGCTTGGTACTTGACAAATCGCTTCGTATACCCGAAGATGCTTATTTATTGAATGGGCCAAAAACAACTTGGGTCTTTACCGAACACCCTAAGCAATCCAATCGATCTAATTTGCAGTATATCCCCCTATCTTTTGATGCGCATCTTCTGAGGTCTATGCTTGAATATTTGCAGCAACAAAAAATCCAGTCACTCATGGTCGAGGGAGGCGGGCAATTATTGCAATCTTTCATTGATGCTGATTTGTGGGATGAAGCGCGCATACTAACTAGCAACACTACTTTAAAACAAGGGGTAAAAGCACCTGTTTTATCCAACCATAAAATTCATCAGGTACAATCGATAGCCGACAATCAGCTAACTGTATTTTTGCGACAGTAACCACATCATACGTCCTTTTAATAAAATGTACAGGCAAGAGAATCTTTCAGGAATAATTGAAAGTTTTGAAACTTCTTTTTGTTTAAGTGGGTTGTACAAGTATAAGTTACTGCTTTTCTAATCAATGAAAACCGACAAAAGATGGAATATTGGGCGTTTGCTGTTTACGGGGTTGTAGCAGTTTGGGTATGTTATAAGCTGGGTCATGTACTCTATCAAACGGGCTTTCATTTATTGTATGATGTATTTGAACACAAAAAAGCTTGGGTCCCTCCTATTAATAATATCCTTTTGTGTGGTTTTTATCAAGTCAATATTGGTTTGGCGATCTTGTATTTTAGATTTCAGGAACCACTGTACACTATGTTGGCTGTAGTGGAATTTCTGACCGTTAAGCTAGGGGGCTTATTGCTATTGATTGGAGGAATGCATACGTTCAATGTGCTGTTCTTCTTCGTATTGAAATGGTATTATTTCGCAGTAAAAGATATCGTAAACAATTAATTTCTAATTAAATCGGATACATTATGAACTTAGTCGTTGTAGGTTATTTAATTTATTTACCGGTGACATTATTGCTTACTTTTTGGGTGGCCAAAACCCTATTTAAAAATAGCAGGATTTTTATGCTCGATATTTTTAGAGGACGTGCTGAAATAGCCGATGCGACCAATCGCTTGTTTGAGATTGGGTTTTATTTACTAAATGTGGGGGCAGCCTTGTATGTTCTTAAAATGAACTTGGTGCACGATTACAAAGACCTGATTGAAGTCTTAAGTCTGAAAATAGGGGGCTTCAGTTTTTACCTTGGTCTGATGGTTTTTCTGAATTTATTCCTCTTTTTCAGGGGCAAAAATAAAAGCAGGGAATTGCATACTGCAGTATAGATAGAAAGATGCATCGGGGGCTTACACTTCTTCCGATGCCTTTAATTTTTCCATATTATAAGTTACTTGTATCGCTTCAATAAATTCATCAACAAAACCATCCATAACTTCTCCTAAGTTATATTTAGTGAAATTGATTCGGTGATCGGTTACCCTGTTTTGCGAGTAATTATAGGTACGAATTTTGGAGGATCTATCCCCCGAAATAATCAAGGTGTTTCTCAAAGCTGAAATACTGTCTTCGTGTTCTTGTTGTTGTAATTCGTAGAGTCGCACATACAGTTTTTGCAGGGCAATTTCTCTGTTTTTTAGCTGAGAACGGCCGTCTTGACATTCTACCACAACTCCTGAAGGATTGTGGGTAACCCGGACAGCTGATTCCGTTTTGTTTACGTGCTGTCCACCTGCACCTGAAGCACGAAAGGTGTCCCAAGATAGGTCGGCTTTATTGATTTGTACATCTTCCATTTCAAAAATAGGCATCACCGCCACAGTAGCCGCTGAAGTATGCACACGGCCCTGTGATTCTGTTTTTGGGATACGTTGTACGCGGTGGGTACCTGATTCGTATTTCAAGGTGCCAAAAACATTGCTACCGGTTACTTCCAATATAACTTTGCTATAGCCGCCCGATTCACTTTCGTTGGTTGCGATGTATTCTCTTTTCCAGCCTCGCTTATCGATAAAACGCTCGTACATTCTCAATAAATCACCCGCAAAAATAGCTGCTTCATCACCACCTGCACCCGAACGAATTTCTACCGTAACATTTTTTTCGTCTTCAGGGTCTTTGGGAATCAACATAAATTTCAACTCCTCCTCAAAGGGGCCAAGTTGGTCCTCGTAGTCTTTTAGTTCTTCTTTTGCCATCTCCACAAAATCAGGGTCTTCATTGGCATCAATAATTTCTTTGGCTTCAGCAATACCGTCAAGCATCTTTTTGTATCGGTCGTGTGCTTCTACCAAAGGTTTAAGGTCCTTATATTCCTTATTTATTTTCATGAATCGCTTCATATCTTTGGTGACCTCAGGGTCGGATAGTTGCTCTTCTAGCAATTCGTATTTATCTTTTAGTGTTCTTAATTTATCAATCATTGGTTGGTTTTTTTTGCATGTTTTCTGCAACAGAATATACAAAAGTACAATTTATTATACAGATAAACAAAAGCTTTTAAGGGGGCAGTTTATGCTAACAAGAGTAGCGTTGGGTTGCGCTAGGGATATTCAATTAATTAGCGCTTAAAAAAGAATAAAAAACCCTGCCGACTGTGCTTTCTGTCTATGCACGATTTATTTGTCATAAGAAGCTATTAAGGTACGGATGATTAGACTAAGTTTAGAGGCTGCTTTTTCAACAACTTTAATCACCTCTTCCACGGTAGTTTCGTTGATTTCATCGATTGGATAACAGCGGTTAGAGATAACCGAGGCGACAAAAACCGGTAATTGCATATGTCGTGCTACGATTACTTCAGGAATAGTAGACATACCCACTGCATCTCCACCTATAAGATGAAAAAAATTGTATTCAGCAGGCGTTTCTAAGTTCGGGCCTTGTGTCCCTACATACACTCCTTCAAAAGCTCTAATTTCTTGTTGTGAAGCAATGTCTAATGCTTGTTTGTTTAGTTTTGTGTTGTAGCAGTTAAGCATATCCGGAAATCGTAGACCTAGTCGTTCGTCATTATTGCCCCTTAGAGGATTAGACGCATGTAGATTAATATGGTCTTTGATAAACACAATATCGCCCGGATACAGGTGGCTTTGTAGCCCACCGGCTGCATTGGATATAAATAATTGTTCGATACCCAAAAACTTGAGCACACGCACCGGAAAGGTGACTTCCTGCATACTGTAGCCTTCATAATAATGAAAGCGCCCTGACATGGCAACAACGGCGATATGCCCAATATGTCCAAATAGGAGTTCGCCCTTGTGGCTAGTTGTGGTTGTCTTTGCAAAATGAGGGATGTCATCATAAGAAACCTTAAACTGACAATTGATGCTTTGTTCAAGATTACTTAGTCCGGTACCTAAAATAATACCAATTCGCGGTTTGAAGTGTTGCGTTTTGTCCTGCAAAAATTGGACACTTTCTTCGATTTTATCGTACATAAGTTTTGTAAGAGTTTGAGCTTGATTACAAGCTATAGCAAAATAAGAATTTGTGCTAAAAAGGGGCTGAGTTTGCTAGATATATCTGAGAAAAATAGTTTGTGGTGTCCCAAATAACTTTTGAGTTTAAGGGAAGTCGAATTTAAGGAAATAGTAAAAAAAGCAGATTATATTTTTTTTATTCATATATTTTGTAAATACAAACAAATCCTTATATTTGATTACGTATTATGTATTTTTAGTATAATTAAATTGTTAATTTATATGTATTAATTATTGTACAATACACCTTCTAATCGCCAAATTAATTGAATTTTTTATTTTTTTTCACAAAAACTATTTTAACTATGAAAACTTTAATGTTAGCATTGATTCTGTTTGTATCAGCAGGGTCGAATGCGTTTGCTTTTGATGCGCCTGAATTAGACCAAAAGGTATGGGTGGTTTTAACTATGGAGAATGGGGACGATCAAGCAGTTCTTACTACAATTTACACATCCTTAATGGCTGCTGAGAAAGTGGCCAAAGCATTGAATGTAGAATTAGTAGCCGAAAGTGAAATTAAGGATGATATGTTTGTTTTTTCATTAAAATCTGAAGCACAAAAAGTATTAACACTTAAAATGTTTGATGAAGAAGGTTTTGAATTAGCAGCTAATCGCGTTTTACAAATTGAAAGCGGTAATAATTACAATGCATTAAACGTGAAATCGTTGAACGAGGGTACTTACAAGTTTCAGTTGACGGATGAAAACGGAGCAGAAAAAACACAGATCGTTACCATTAACAGAGAAAAATAAAGATATCTTGTGTAAATACACTCGATGCTATCAAAAAGAGCAACCGTTTTGCGGTTGCTCTTTTTTTAATTCGACTGGATTATTTTTCTGAAGTTGGCTTTATTGTAGTTTGTTCTCCAATTGATAGCAGCTTCTAAGTATAAATGTTCTAATTCCGGTTTCTCATCGGTAAGAATTACTGCATCATCCAAATCTAAATTATTTGCGGTTATTTTAATATCTTTTTCTTTTAAAGAAGGGGATAGAGTACCTGGGCTACAAAGGAATAATAAATTACGGTATTGTTCCTGTCCTTCTGTTGCTAGAAGTTGAATACTAAAGCCTTCTGATTGAAGGGTTTTGTAGATAGAACGTGCCGCCTTTCCTCTCGAACCTTCGGTGAATCCATAAAAGTTGATGGCTAATATACCGTCTTTGTTTAAAAGTCCATTAATTTCAGAAAAGGCTTCTTTGGTCATTAGGTGAATCGGTGGGGTTTCGCTGTTGTATAAATCATAAATAATAGCGTCATATTTGCGTGGGCTTGTTCTAATATAATGCCTTGCATCGTCAATGATTATATTATTATTATTGGATACGCCAAAGAACTGATGCGCTACGGTCTCCATTCTAGCATCGATTTCAACGACATCAACCGAAAATCCATCTTTTTTTAATTGTTTTAGAATGGTTCCTCCTCCCATTCCCAACAATAAGGCATCTTTATTTTTAGCATAGGAATTGAGGTTGTAAACAATCATTTTTACGTAGGCCCAATAGCTCAAATGAGGGTTTTGGATATCCATGATGGTTTGAGAAATATTATTGACCATCAATTTTCGGTAAGCTTTGTTCTGACGTTCTTCGGGGCTGTATAAAATTTCATCAATAACTTTGACCTCGCCCAAAATTCCCTCTGATTTGTATAGGTATTGTTCAGTGTCAATTTGTTGATTAAAAGCATAGGCGCTGATCGAAAAAAAGATGATAATCAAAGCGGAGGCATTTAATTTTTTAGAATAAATAAACAGTAATAAGGCCGTAGCAATCACCAGGGCCCCATAAAAAAATAAGGTGATGCTTAATCCAAACTGAGGTAGGCTATAAAACCCAACAAAAAAAGTAGTGATAATCCCGCCAAAGGTTGACACTGCATACACGGTGCCACTACTTTTGCCAGAATCCTTCGCTGACTCGGTCAATATATTAATGACCATAGGAGAAATAGACCCAAAAAGGAGGAGGGGTAAAAACAAAAAACAGCCTAAAGAAATCACCGAACCTGCTAATAAACTTAACTGAATGGTGTAAGGTAGCACGAGATTACTAATTAGAGGACACAAGACGACAAGACAGCCACTAACTAACATGGTCCAGTAAATAGTTTCTTTTTTACTGTCTTTAGCCGATAGATAGCCTCCCCAGTAATAGCCTGTCATCAGGGCTATAAGTGTGGTGCCCAGAACAGAGGCCCAGACGTAAATAGAGGTGCCAAAGTAGGGAGACAACAACTTTGCACTACATAATTCTACACACATAACCCCGCCACCTTCAACAAAAGCGAGCCAATAAATTAGTTTTCGTAATGTTTGATTCATACTTTAAAAATTGAGCAGTCAAAATTTTAACGAGCCTTTAATAGCTCTTTAAGTTTGCGTGGGTATCCAATTATAAAATTAATAAGTACATAAATTAATAAATAAAATTTTGCAATTGATTGGTTTTAGGATATAATTTTTTCTAATTCCAACCTTTTTATGTTTGTTCTTGTCATAGAGGGTCGGGATGTTTTAAATGTAAACACACAATCACGCAGGCTTTGTCCCGCCAAAACCTCGCCATAAACTATATTAAATATGAAGAAAATTTTACCAACGATCCTTTTTGTTGTGTCTTTTTATGCGGCCTTTGCCCAGACAAAAGTGGATGTTAAAACATCGGTCCCTTCGGCCACCACAACCATACAAAAAGCACAAATCGCTAAAAATGTTCCTAAAACATTAAGATTAGAAAATTTTAGATCTATCGAAAATGCTTTTCAAATTATTCATGAGGATGATTACCAACCGGTAGTAAGCAAAGACATGTTACGGCAGATTAAAGCTGTTCAAGATTCCACTCAGGTAAAATACCTTAAATGGGATGAAAAAACAAAAATTAAGATTTTGCCAATTGAAACCGTTGAAATGCCTAACTACATTCCCGTAAAAATCTATAATCATGAAAAATAGCCTACTAATAACCATTTTTTTATTATTAACTTCTATATATTATTCCAATGCAGGGGGGCCTCCTTCACCTTGTAATCCGCCCGCTAACGAATTGTGTGCCAATGCTACCGCCATACCGGTAGGTGGTTGTACAGGTGCAGGAACTTCCGGGTGTGATATTACAGGTGATCCAACAGTTGCCGGTCTTGCCGGCTGTGGTCCTGCTGGGAGTGGTTCTTCGTGGTATACGTTTGTGGCGCCTGCTAGTGGTAATGCTGATATTACAGTAACCTTATCTGGTGGTTTTTATGGAGCTATTGTTTTGTATTCAGGGGCCTGTGGTGCACAAACTGAAGTAGATTGCTATTATCCTGCTCCTGCGGCTAATCCATATACTGCAAATTTTGTAGGATTAACACCGGGCCTTACTTACCACTTTATGCTCAATTCAGCGGGTGTCGGGTCGGGGGGGACAAATGACGGACAAACTAGTTTTTCCTCTATTTGTGTTGTAGATCCTATTATTTTGGGTGGTTGTGCAAGTGATGACTGCAATTTTCCATCTCCATTTAGCTTAAATACAGCAGGTGGAGGACCTTCTTGCATTACTTCTTGTAATACTGGTGCTGCCTTAGGGCCTGATTTTGCGGGCAACAATTGTGAGGATTTGCCTAACCAAACTGTTTGGTTCAATTTTACAACTGGCCCTACAACAAATAGCATAGACATTGGACTAACAAGTGTTGATTTGTCAGATCCCGAGTTTGTTTTATTTACGACAACAGATTGTAGTAATTTTACGATTTTCGACTGTACGGAGGGTACTGGTGGAGCGGCAAGTTCAGGGGGAATATTGGTAACACCTAATACTTCTTATATCCTTGCTGTATCAGACGTTACAGCTGATTTTGGGTTTTTTGATCTATGTATTACGCAGAATGCACCTGCTGCAAGTTGTGTGGATAATCAAGATTGTAATAGTCCAGCACCCTTAACCCTAAATCCAACCGGAGGGGCAGATGTGTGCGTTACCGATTGTAACAACGGCGCTACTTCGGGACCAGTTTTTGCTGGGCCATTAGTTTGCCAAGATATGCCCTTTTCTACGGTTTGGTACGAATTTACTACTTCGGCAGATGCTGCCACAATCGATGTGGACTTAACAAGTACGGATATGCCGAATCCTGAGTTTACTGTTTTTCAAACAGCAGATTGTGCCACCTATACGACCGTAAGTTGTACGGAAGGTATCGCTGGGAGCGCTGCTATAAGTGGTCAAGGAATAAGCCCAAATACCACTTATCTAATTGCTGTTTCGGACGCAGGCGGGATTGATGGAAACTTTACATTATGCGTGCGTCAAGATATCGATAATTCCGCCTGTAATGTAGATAATGTTTTGGCGGTAACTGCTACGTCAATGGGTTCACCACTAGATGGTCCTTATCAACCTGGTGAGGTTGTTACTTTTTGTTATACCATCAACAGCTATATAACAGGACTCCCTGGCGACCCTACTGCATGTAATTATGTACAAGGAGTTGTACCTTCTTTTGGAGATTGTTGGGCACCTGCTTCTTTTGATGCAAATGGTATGCCCTCAGTTATTACAACTCCCCTCACGACGGTTGGCGTTATTTCTAGCACGGGTTGTGGCGGAGGCCCTCCTCAGCCTTGGTGTGGCTGTGATGGTACCTCAGCTGGGACTTGGTCTTGGTACCCTGCAGGATCAGTTACCTATAATCTTAACCAAGCCAACCCTATGGGGCATACTGCCGGGGATAATGTAGGCGCCGGTTGGTTCTTTACTTCTTCTTATTCATCGATTACAGGGGGCTGTGGAGCCGGTGGAAATGATCCTAATAACAGTTACGGCGATAATAATTTCCCAGATTGTTCTGATATAGGTGGATGGCAGGTTTGTTTCTCTTTAATAGCCAATAATGAAACAGATTGCTTGGCAGGAGAGCAGGATTGTAATGTTTCGATAAAAACCTATGCAGATGGAGAAATAGGAGTGTGGCAAAGTATTGGCTGTACTGCTGATTTACCAACCTCAAAGCCGGCTACCATGATTTGTGTTATATTATCATCAGGATTAGAAAAATTCGAAGCCGTAGCCATTGAAGACAATAATAATATACTTTCTTGGAAAATGAATGGTCAGTCTGAAGTACAAGAGTTTAGGGTAGAAAAAAGCGCCGATGGTCTTTATTGGACAACAGATGGAGTTGTTTTAGCAAATGCCTCAGCTTCTGATTATTCTTTTATAGACGAAAATCCATATGCAGAGATTACTTACTATCGTTTGAAAATTAAAACGCCATCTGGTCAATTTGAACAATCAAACATCGTTTCTGTATCTTCTACTGTTGACCATGGAAGTGGATTAATTTCAGCAATAAGTCCCAATCCTGCAAGAGAACAAATTAATTTTATCTATACAGGAGGAAATCTTAACGAAAATATACAGATTAGTATAACGAATATGATTGGGCAAGTGTTGATTGATAAAGTAATTTCAATTGCAGCTTTCAACGAAAAATGTTCTATTGAAACCGCTACTCTAGCTGACGGGGTATATTACCTGCGGGTCACTCAAGGACAGTCTCAGACTGTCAAAAAAATAAGTATTGAGCGATAATTTAAATAGCAATTCAAAACTCATTTGAGTCGTTTAAAAAGCCCTTTTTTATAAAAAGGGCTTTTTTTATAGTAGGTAAGAAACCCCTAAATATGCACCAAAAATTAGGGTGTTACTCGTAGAAAAGTTAGCCTGTGCACGCAATGAAGGTTCTAAGCTAAGGTATCCGTTAATACCGTAGTCGATCACAATGTGTTTAATCTGATAACGTGTACCCACAGATAAGCCTAGCCTATGGTCTATCGCTTGGTATTTATTAATACTTTGGGTTGATCTTTGGTTGATTTGTTCTTCCGTTTTGCTTAAATAGCCAAGGCTGTAGTCTGCACGCACATACAAGGATGCGTTTTGATTCCACAAGTTATAATGAATTAATGTTCTTTGATAACCCACAAAAAGCTCTATGTAATTCATTTTTATTTCTTTATCATAAAACCGTCCATCACTAGAATAGCCCCCGAAATATTGCCTTGTAGATACAAAAGGGAATAGTTGAGTGTAGAAGCTGTTGTTTCTGTCTAGAAAATAGCTTAGAGACATTCCAATGCCTCCTGCAGGCAATATCTTAGTTTTAACCATACTTGTTAATTCGAGTGCTTTAGAAGTAGTAGTTCCCATCAAAATGGAGCTACCAAGCTTTCCTATTAAACCAAATTCAAGATGGCTTTTGCCAGACATTCTTTTTATTTTAACAGCCCTTGTTGCGAGTATTAAACTGTCTAGTTTATCTATATGATTTATTTTTAATTCTTGCTTTGCATCGGCAAGTTGGATTTGTACAAACGTATCTTTATTATTTAAGGCTAGGCTAGACCTATTTAGAGGATTAATAGAATTGGTCTGTAGTATCAGTTTAGAATCCGGTAGTTGCTTGATGCTTACATTACTGTTGTTGGTTTCTGATGCAGCGCTTAAAATCGGGTTATCTTTGTTGTTTTCTGCTATTGCTACAGATGTTCTTGCAGTACTAAGTTCAGTTTTGTGGCTAAAATTAGGATGTTCAGATATAGGAGTTTTAAGCAGTATTTCTTGCCTGTTGATTAGTTCTTGTTCTGATGATGCGCTATTTTTTGACGCTATTTTTTGGCGCTTACCTAGACTGATTTCTGAGATTGTAGCCCTTTTTTTAATAATTGGAACTTCTTCTGCTAACAATGTTTTTGGCAGTTCTAGTTGACTATGCGGTAAAGTAGATTGTCTAGGGCTAGATGAGCTTTGTTCTTGTGGGGTGTTTTTAGTTATGGTACTTTTTGTTTGATCAGATAGAATGAAATTAGTAGGGTAGTTGTATTCCGGAGTACAGGTCCTTAGCCACAATAGCACTAAAAGTGCCATACTTAATTGAATCGTTCTTTTTCTAAAACGTTTAAATTTAGAGCGTTTTTCGAGTGAATTGTTTATGCCCGACCAAGCTTTGTCAACTTCAAGCCTTGATTCAATGCTGTCCCAAAATAACTCAACAGCTTCATTGTGCTGAATGGACGCAAAACTATCTTTAATTTTTTTAGTCGATTCTGAGGTAGTGGCTGTACTGTCGAGTTCTTTGGAAATATTATCCCACAAATTAGGTAGGCTATCATCAATGGATACCTGTTCAAAACTATCTTTTATTTTATTTGACTTACCCATGTAGCGCGTTAATTGAAATTTGTAACATTTTTTTTG
>CAJQQM010000161.1 GCA_905480485.1 uncultured Aureispira sp. | reverse complement strand
TAGAATTCACAAAGAACTTTCTGAAAACGAAGCGCAAATCACTAAAGAACTGTTAGATGCTCAGGGCACAGCTGTTGACATGGGTGGCTATTATGCCCCTGACGACGACAAAGCTGGTATAGCGATGCGTCCGAGCAAAACATTAAACGCCTTGTTAGAATCATTGGTTTCTATCAATGCTTAAGATGCCACGAAAGCTGTTCAAATGAATAGCCCAATATATCAAAAAGCTATCTCTTCGCAGAGATAGCTTTTTTTATACTATAATATCAATAATTGGGGGAAGGCTGAAAACTGCTACTCTTTTTTAATCAACGATCTACAACGATTGAATTGTTAAAAATACATTTTTACCAATAGAAGATAGAGAACCAAAAAAAATCCGCATCCTTTTTTTAAGGAAGCGGATTTTAAAAACTATTTTATTCAATCGGTAGTAGGCCGTAATTACTTCTTTTTCTTTTTGTCTGGCGCTTTACCAAAATCAAAAATTAAGGAGAAACGCAAGGTATTATCTAGCGGATTACGCTGTCCTGCTTGTGATGGTATCAAGTAAGAAAAATTAATATTGAATATTTTGTAGCGTATACCCAAGCCAACCGTAAAAAACTTACGGTTTCCTTTAAACTTATGTTCGTTGTAATGACCGAAGCGTACTGCAAATTGTTTGTTGTACCAATATTCCAAGCCAACCGACCACATCAATTCAGAAAATTCTTCTCCGGCACCTCCTGGTGCATCCCCAAAAGAAGTAAAAATTGAAGCAGGTACAGATTGTTCTTTGTAGTCAGCCACACCGTTTGCATCCGCATCGTAGTCAGGATTTTCTTGAGGCAAGCCTGTTATAGGGTCGATAACCAAATCACCATTGTCGTCATAAAGGTTACGACGAATAGGAGTAGGTACCAACAGCTTGTTGATATCTAATCCAACAACAATTGAATTGTGTTTATCAAAGTTGTATTCAAAAGAAAGACCTATTCCCATATTCGCAGGGATATAGTCTCGATTGGCGGATTGAGTATAAGAAATTTTAGTTCCTAAGTTGGAGAATACTAATCCTGCGCTTATAATAGCATCCTTTTCGGCAATTTTTAAAGGTTTGCGTAAACTGAAGGATAAATCAGCAGCAAATCCGTGTGCAGGCATCATTGTTTGACCCCCTGAAACAGCACCTGTACCTAAATTAGAAAATATATACTTTGCGGTAAGGCCAGCAGAGAAAAATTTACCCAACTTTCGAGAGTAAGCAAAGGCCAATTCAAATTCGTTAGGACGGACTGTTTGTAGAGGGTTTCCTTGGTCATCAGTATATTGTATTTGGCCAAGTGAGAAAAACCGCAATCCAACACCAATTGTCTGCGTATAGTCTATGTGCTTGTAGCCAGACAAATACGCCAAAAAAACATCATTTAAACCCAAGGCTCTCAACCAGGGCGTAAAAGTAGCAGAAGCACTGAAATCTTTGGGGGCAAAACTCAAATTAGAGGCATTGAAATGCATAGAGTTTGCATCAGAGGGCATTGCTATACCTACATCGCCCATTGCTCCAAAGCGAGCATCCGGTACAATTCTTAAAAAAGGAACGGCTGTTATAATGGTATTGTTGCAGTCAGAACCATCGGCTGAAGCCCCACTAAAAGGGCAATCTACAGTACCTGCTGATTGTGCAAAACTGGTATTGAACGTAGCAAACAAGACAAACGAAAGGATAGAGAAAATCCTTGAAAATGAAATCTTCATATTGGAATTATTGTTAATTTATTGTTTTTATTAGCGGAAGAAAACATAAAATCACAAAAGATTATTGGATCTGATGTACTGAATTACGTTAAAAGGTTGTTTTGCTTTCTGTCCTTAAAAATATTCCTTGAAGTAAAGTTATTACATATAAAAGCGGTTTGAAAGTTAGCTACCAAAGATACGAATTAATTTGCTATTTTGTTGTCATACGAGACAATATTTGTGCCTTAGCACCATGCACAATTAAAATGTTAACAAATTTTATGCCTCATTCCCTATTCTTGTTAAAATATCTTAAATAGATTATTTAAGAATAACGAGTTTCTCGAACTCACTGCTTTGCTTGGCTTTATCGGTGGTTCCCTCAGCCTGAACAAAGATTTTATAAATGTAGACTCCGCGTCCAATTCTGTCTCCAAAGTCATCTCTCCCATCCCAATTAATATCACTAACTCGATATCCTGTATTGGCCTCGGCGTTTACGTCGTGATTAATTGTTTTGATTAATTTACCTGAAACAGTAAATACCTGCACCTGAACTTCTAAATTCATGAATGGCAAATTGTGCTCAAACTGAAAGTTGGTATTGGTTGTAAAAGGATTTGGATAATTGAGTACATGTTCAAGTGCAAGGTTGGCAGACGCAGCTACTATAAATTCGGTAGAACCTTCTCCGGGGTTGTTGTATACATCCCAAGCTTTTACATTGACGGTATGAACCCCAGGCGCTAAATCTTTAAGTTGGTAAAGGGCAGTACCATTTGTAAAATCGTCAATATCCGATTCATAAAAATCATTTAAGATATATTCTTCTTGATTTGATTCCGGATCGATAACTTTCGCCGTCAAATCATGACCTATACTATTCCCGACAGTATTGATACCATTTTCATCGTACAACTTAATCAACAACTTTGGATTATTGTCGGTAATGCCTCCACGCGCAAACGATTCATCGTTCATATAAATCAAAACATCCGGCCCTTCGTTGTCGGCAACAGCGTTTGGATAACTACCGCCTACTACGAGTCCATTGTAATAACCGTTTGCATCCGTGTCTTCGTTGTTTTGGGCATAGTACGATATTTTACCCTTTCCAAAGGCATAGTTAATATCTTTAGGTACCACAAAGGAGTAGTTAAAAAGACCATTACTTACGGTTGCCTTACCCTTGAAAATTATTTTCTTTCTGAGATAAAAATCATCTACAAAACTACCATCGTCGTTACCTAAAGTATAGATTCTATCTTCTTTATCGTATACTGTAGGATAAATAATACCATTAAATCCGTTTACAAGATTACCATTATCGTCAACAATCCGGCCACTTATAGTTACGCGTTGCAAGGCACCTAATGTATCTAGGCCACTGACAACTGCCCCGTTGATGGAATCGGTTAAAACATTATAGTCAGGATAGGACAGCTTCATAGTGGGGTCGCCCAACAAAGCATATTTTCGGGAATTAACCGGCGGTGCAATGGCAGCATTATTTTTGGCAAGCTGCATTACTTCTCCCGTTGTTAAATTTTCACCGATGAAATTTTTGTTAAAAACTACATTAAAGGTATTTCGAACCAACCGTTCGTTGTGAGAGGCTATCACAACCCGAACAGTAGTTAGCAAAGATATCGCACCTCCATTTGGATTTAGTAGCAATAATTCTCCTGCCGACACATTGGTAGGGTCGTCGTGTGGTCCAAAAGAACAAGTAGCGGTTATAAATAAGGGTAGTTTATCACTATTGTTCAATGCATTTATGTCTGAACTTGTAAATATACGTTCTTGTGTCCAGCCGTCTTCTCCTCCGTGCCCCAAGTAATTCATAACAAAAACGCCTTTAAACAAATTGTCTAATAATGCATTTTTGGCGTCGGGGTAACGTTCGCCACCTGAAGTGCTAACTTGTTTGAAAGCATCAAGATAGATTTTTTCAAGATTGTACACACTATCCCGCTGAGAAGAAACTGAAGCTACGCCTTCTGCATCATAAAAGTGGAGGTTGTTGTCTTCATCATCTGCTACAAAAGAAATTCTGTTTTTCCAATCTCTCAGAAAACTAGGATCAGAATCATAAGCTATTATTTTGTCGACTAGAGCTGTAGCTTCGGTTAAATTGGCTGCAGGTAAACGACCGACAGCTATATCCAACAAACTAAATACAGGCATTGATTCGGTGCTGTCTAGCAAGGCGAAATAATCATCTGATGTATAGGTATTGATAGGATGCATCGACTCCTGTGTTTCGTACACTGGAACCAAATTGGGATTGTTATCGGTTGTCCTCGTACTTCCAATAGATTTATAATCGAAGGTCCCTATTCCAAACAGCAATAAGTGTGTAAATTTGTTCGTCGTTGTTTCTCGTTCATACAACATTCTGCAGAAATCGCGAATGGCAGTAACGTCTTCTTTGCCCGAAGAAAATTCATTGTAAATATCTTGAACATCGACTACATCGACCGTCATATTGTCGTGCGCCCTTCTATGTGCGGCCAATCGTTCGGCTTCTTGTAACAAAGATGCATGCACAACAAAAATAGCCTCCGGTGGACTTGTTATCCCATGAAGATTCTGATTGTCGACGGCCCCTATTGCAGTAGGTGTATAAAACTGATTGTTGTCGAAAGCCACAAACTCTCGTAGAACAGTAGCATCTGCACCAAAAGAAAGCGTCCCTGACCCTGTCGCCACGCGCTGTATTCCGTTGGGATAGGTAACATCCCATACCGTTACATTATTGGCATTATTAATAGTATAGGTTGCACTCCCCTGCCCAACTGTTTGGAAGTCTCTGAAAGGTAGTTGCCCAGTACTAAAACGAAGTTGGCAGCGTGCCTGTGCGGTAAGGTAATTCAACCACATTTCGGCAGCCGAACTACTGTGATTGAGCGAAATTTGAGTATTGATGTCTTGCCCCGAATACAGCGTTGGTACACAAGGAAAACTGAGCCGTTTGGCGTAGTCGGTGTAGATATAGGTAGTGGTTGCCTGTGTGGCTACATTGCCTAACAATTGCCCATTGACAGACATCGAGGCAGCACCTGCTGAAAATACACGAACGGCCAAATCTGACGTAATTGATACAGGTTCTGTTTCAATTCGATTGGTGAATGAAAAATTGAAATCGCGGGTTCGTGTGATGCGAAAAGATTCTCCGTACCACTCGCGCCCTGAAGGAGGCAGTGCAAATTCCATTTCCATAAGATTAACATCATCTATTTCATAATGTTTTAGGGCATCGTAGGCATCTGTTGTATAGTTCGTATTCGGGACAGAAGAACGATCACTGACCCGTTGCCCATTGGTGGTCCCGATTTTAATAAAATAATAACTATTGTCGGTGTAAGGATTGTTTTTGTGAACAAAATTACCACAGTTTACTGCATCACTTAGTTCCCATGTTTTGGTTCCTGTACCATAAAAAAGTATAAAATCACCCGGATCAAAGCTACCATCCGATTCACCTTCTACATATATGGTGTTCTCCACCAAATCATCAACGTAGGGCCCTAACATGGATTCTTTTAAGGCTTTCCCCCCGTTGCCAAATACTTGAATCATGCGAGGGTCTATGTTGTCGACGTCAACCCCTAGTGCAGTCAAAAAACTTCTGTCTAGCTTAAAAATACCTGTTTTGTCGATGGAAACCTTGTAAATATTTCCATTTGAAAGTACTGAGTTGTTGTTGAAACTACGCGCCTGAACCACAGAAGGGTTTGAAATAGGGGTTGTAGACAACTGCAAAGAGGCACTGACCAGCTTTTCGTATTGGCCAGTTGAGGGGTTTTTACGAATGGGCACAAAACTCACAGACACATAAGGTTGCTTTCTTTTAAAGGCGACTGTTGTATTAATTTGGATATCAGAAATACTGGATAAATCAATCAAATCATTCGCGCTAATCGTCGTGTACGCTGTGTTGACTAAGCGTGCTTGAACGGTGGCGTTATTATCGAGCGCTATTAGCGTAGACCAAATTGGTATTTGGGCTTGTGTATCGTCAAAACTTGCCCCTTCAAAGTCGTAATAATAAAGGGTGTATTCATTGGACACTTTGTAAGCGACAGGGGCATCTGTCCACTTGATATCAATAGCTTGGGTAATGGACTGCTGAGCTTGTAGGCTTAGCCCACAAAAAGAACAAACAAACAGGGTTGTTAGAAGATAAATGATCATAGAGTATTTTTTTTGAACAGCGCTGCAAAGGTTTTATTGCAATCGTGCGTAACTTAACAAATATAGCAAAAACTGTACAACAACTTAAGATATTAAGGATTGCCTTGGGTGTAAGACGATAATTTGACAACGGAAGTTGTTAATTAACCAAAATATTACATTTATATTCAGCAAATATAAAGAATATAGTAATTATAGCGTTGTATTTTGAAAAAGTAGAGATTGGTCTATGCAGTTAATCGATTAATAGGTTCAAAAATATACACAATAAAAAGAACGCAACAAATTCAAAAGTGTTGATGCTACTTTTAATAATTTTTAATATTAAATCATTTACGCAGAACAATACCAGCTTAAAGAATAGCTATTAAGAAGGTATAGTAGATAATTATTTAAAAGCGGAAGCTTATTATACATTTTTGTCAAATAATGCGTTTGTTATTTAAATAAGGGTAACAAGCCACCGCCACCAAATTTATCGTACCTTTGTGTCATCTTTATTATTTTAGATTTTTTAAAATCATGCGCGCTACTTTATTGCTAGTTTTATCATTGCTGTACTGTACTCTACTCAAGGCACAAGATCCAGTCTTTAGTCAGTTTTATGCTGCGCCCATGCAACTCAACCCTGCTTTGACGGGTCTAGTCGCTGCACCCGTCATAGGAATCAATTATCGCAATCAATGGCCCTCGCTTCCTAATGCCTATGCTAGCTATGCATTATCGTTTAGTCAGTACATCCCCAAAATAAACAGTGGATTAGGAGCATTAGTAACGGCGGACGTTAGCGGCGGTGGCTTGTATGCCACCTATAAATTAGGCGTCTTTTATGCCTACGATATACGATTCTCAAAAGATTTTTATATTCGGGCAGGTTTTGATGCCTATTTTGTCAATGCCCGATTGGCTTGGAATCGGTTAATTTTTTTCGATCAACTCGACCTACAAACCGGCGCTGTTGACCAAAATGGTGTTGCCAATCCTAGCAACGAATTATTTGGGAAACAAAGCCTAAGTTATTTTGATATGGGAGCAGGTTTTTTATTTCATTGCCCCTACTTTTATGCTGGCGTCTCTACCAAACACCTTACCGTACCAAAAGCAAGCCTAGTAGGAAGTTATCAAGATGGCACAGATGAGATTCCATTTCGCTTGTCTATACACCTTGGTAGTGAATTTATAATTAGCAAACGCAATAAAAGAGGCGTCAAAACGTTTCTATCCCCAAATATACTTTTTGTCAAACAGCGTCAATTCCATCAATTAAACATAGGAACCAACATTCGTTATGGATTATTTTTAGGAGGAATTTATTTTCGACATACTTTTTCGAATGCAGATGCCGTTATAATGATGATTGGTGTTCGAAAAGGAGTTTTTAAAATCGGATACAGCTATGATCTTAGTGTTGCCGGGCTCGGCCTTAGCTCGGGAGGGGCACATGAGGTATCGATTAGCTTGAATTTCGGCCATAAAAAACAAAATCACCAAAATAGATACAATGATTGCCTTGAAATATTTAGGTGATATAAAAAATTTACTATATTTGTTAGCCTTTTATTTAGATCATAAAAAATCTTAGTACAAAATGAAGAAAATATTATTAGCTGGACTACTTGGAGTACTGGCAATGACATCTTGTAACAATTCGAATCAAGGTGGCCGATCAAGCACAACCGGTTGGGCTTATAACTCACAAGAATGGGGCGGTTTTGAAAAACCGATGGAATATCAGGGTCAAATTACCGGACCGAATCTAGCTTTTATTGAAGGGGGTACTTTTAATATGGGTCAGACGGAAGAAGATGTTATGAAAGATTACAGAGGCGTTCCACGCCGTGTAACCGTTTCGTCTTTTTACATGGACCAAACTGAAGTATCAAATATCGATTATCTAGAGTTTTTATTTTGGCTCGAAAGAGTACATTCTTCTATGCCGCAATTGCACAGAAAAGCATTGCCAGACACCTTAGTTTGGTTAGAAGAATTGTCGTACAACGAGCCGTATGTCGAAACTTATTTCCGTCACCCTGCTTACATGGATTATCCTCTTGTTGGTGTTTCTTGGTTACAATGTCAAGAGTACTGCAAATGGAGAACCGACCGCGTAAACGAAATGATTTTGATTGAGTCTGGAAAAATCAGTCCTGATATGGAAGGTCAACAAGGTTCGAACAGCTTTGTTACCGATTCTTATCTTTCAGGTTTGTACGAAGCCGAGCCAGGTGACAAGCCGATGGTTAACTACAGTACTGGAGAAGAAAGACCGGTCAAGTTCGAAGACGGTGTTGTTTTGCCCGACTACAGATTACCCTCTGAAGCTGAATGGGAATATGCTGCTTTAGCTTTAATTGGCAATCAATCATATGCCAAGGACGAACGTATTACAGATCGTAGAATATATCCTTGGGATGGGACAACAGTACGTTATCCTCAGCATGGTCAATATCAAGGAAACATCGTAGCCAACTTCAAGCGTGGACGTGGTGATTACATGGGTATGGCTGGTGCATTGAATGACAATGCTTCTATTACGGCCCCTGTGCGTTCATACATTCAAAATGATTACGGCCTATTTAACATGGCTGGAAATGTTAACGAGTGGGTTCAAGATGTTTATCGTCCTATGACAAGTACTACCCTAAGAGATGTTGAAACGCAGGATTTAAATCCATTCCGTGGAAATATCTTTACAGAAGTTGAACTAGATGCTGATGGCAAACCTCAACTTGATAACGACTCTATCAATCCTGGTCGTTTGAAATACAAAGAATTAGATGCAGATCAAATTGCTTCAAGAAGAAACTTTCAATTCTCTAATGTGATTAACCACATGGATGGTGACAAGCAATCTGAGTCTGAGTACGAATACGGTATTCACAGTTTAGTTTCTGACAAAACTCGTGTATACAAAGGGGGCGCTTGGAATGACCGGGCTTATTGGCTATCTCCTGGTGCAAGACGTTTCTTAGAGGAAGAAAAATCTACTGCTTATCTTGGCTTCCGTTGTGCAATGACAAGAACAGGTTCACCGAAGGGAAATATAGCACCTGGTGGCAATCAGATTAGAACATCTAATCGTCAATCATTAAGAAGGTACTAAGCTATTGATTTGACATAAAAAAGCCATGTTGTATTAACAGCATGGCTTTTTTTATGCCACTGATTTAAAATTGAAACAATTTGTTTTTCTAGTCTTTTTTTAATATATTGCTGAAAGTAAACGCCTATTCCTTGCACATCATTCCTAAAACCTTGCAGCTCTTATGAACAGAAAAATATTTTGGGTAATTATTGAAGCAACCTTAGAAAACAGCAACGATCAGCTTGAACTACAGGAAAAGCTACTCAAGGATATGCTCAAAAAATTTGACCAAAAACAGCTTAATACCTTCCAAAATATAGCAGAAGATTTTATCAACAATCTATTTTTCGAATCGTTTTTTGCAGCAGCGTACCTCTTGCAAAAAAGCATTACCCATGATAGTATTATAGCCTTTGCGGGGTGGGTCATATCGAGGGGTGAAAGCACCTACAGAAACGTCATAAATAACCCCGACTGCCTACATGATATTTTACAAGCAAAGCCACTGCACTATAAAACTCAATTGAGCATCGATTTATTAGCCCCTGAAATTAACAGAGATTTATTCGATATACCGCAGCAATACAAGAAATACAACCTCCAAAACCAAGTCGACCAAAGTGGTTTTCTTCAGTTTCTAGACCCACATAATCCTCCTGCACTCCAAAACTGGTTACTCAGAAAAATCCCCAAACTAACTGAGGCATACTTCGAATTGGATTAACAATTCATAATTCTCTTGGCAATTCATTGCACTTTTTTAGTCTAATTTGTATTTTTATAGCAGACTAACCTAGTATACCCTTATCATCCGCAAACACCTTGAAACAATGGCAAAAGTAAAATATACCGAAGATAACATACGATCACTTGATTGGAAAGAACATATTCGACTACGTCCGGGTATGTATATTGGCAAACTCGGGAACGGTACAGCACCTGATGATGGTATTTATATTTTATTTAAAGAAGTTATTGACAACTCTATCGATGAGTATATGATGGGTGCTGGCAAAAAAATAGAAATCAAATTAACAGATGATGGGGTGCTTAAACTTCGAGATTACGGTCGAGGTATCCCCCTTGGAAAAGTAATTGATTGCGTTTCAAAAATAAACACTGGTGGTAAATACGATTCTAATGCCTTCCAAAAGGCGGTTGGGCTTAACGGAGTAGGTACAAAAGCTGTAAATGCACTCTCTAAATATTTTAAAGTAAGTTCGTTTAGGGATGGTAAAGTAAAAACAGCTGTTTTTGAAAACGGTATTTTGAAAGAAGACTATCCACTCAAAGATACCGAAGAGGCCAATGGCACCTATACTGAATTTAGGCCCGATATCAGTATTTTTAAAAACTACAAATTTAATAAACAGTATATTGAAGATAGAATATGGGACTATGCCTATCTTAATGCCGGCCTTAGGTTTGGTTTCAACAGCAAATCTTATGTTTCTAAAAATGGCTTACTCGACTTACTGGAAAAAAGGGTCGACCCTGAAAAAATTCGATATCCTATTATCCATTTAAAAGGACATGACATAGAACTAGCAATGACCCACGGAACCCACTATGGTGAACAATACAGTTCATTTGTAAATGGTCAAAATACGACACAAGGAGGAACACACCTTAATGCATTTAGGGCAGCCCTTGTCAAAACTATCCGAGATTTTTATGGCAAAAATTACGATGCATCCGATATTCGTTCTGCCATTATAGCGGCGATTAGTGTTCGGGTACAAGAACCCATTTTCGAATCCCAAACAAAAACAAAATTAGGATCGATAAACGTTGGCCCTAAAGGACCTTCCCTAAATGTATTTGTAGGAGATTTTATCAAAGAAAAACTGGATAATTTCCTACACAAAAACCCAGAAGTTGCAACCGCGATTCAAGGTAGAATTATACAGTCTGAGCGCGAACGTAAAGAAATTGCTGGAATTAAAAAATTGGCGAATACCCGTGCTAAAAAAGCCAACTTACATAACAAGAAGCTCAGAGACTGCCGCTTGCACTACAATACCAATAAAGACGGGGCTAATGAGACGATGCTTTTTATTACTGAAGGAGATTCGGCTAGTGGTTCGATCACCAAAGCAAGAAATGTTCAAACGCAAGCGGTATTTAGCCTTCGAGGAAAACCCTTAAATTGCTTCAACCTAACCAAAAAAGTCGTTTACGAAAATGAAGAATTTAATTTATTACAACACGCCCTAAACATAGAAAACGGCTTAGATGATTTGCGTTACAACAAAATTATAATCGCAACGGATGCCGATGTAGATGGTATGCACATTCGATTGCTATTGCTTACATTTTTTCTGCAGTTTTTTCCAGAATTAGTCTTAAAAGGTCATTTATATATACTCGAAACACCTCTTTTTAGAGTACGTAATAAAAAGAAAACGCATTACTGCTACAGTGAAGAAGACAAATTAAAACGCATCAGCGAATTAGGTAAAACAGCAGAAGTTACTCGATTTAAAGGCCTCGGTGAGATATCTCCAAATGAATTTGGACAATTTATAGGAGAGGATATTCATCTTGAACCAGTCTTACTGCATGCAAGTTCAGACATTGACAAAATTCTAACCTACTACATGGGAAAAAACACTTCAAGCAGGCAAATGGACATCATTGAAAACCTAAGAGTAGAAAAAGATAATCTAGAGGAAGAAACAAAACAAAAAGCAGCAATCTAACGGAGCACTACTTTTTGTTTTACCCCTATTGATTATTGTTTAATCAACTTAAACATTTTGCCATTAATGTGTACCAAGTAAACACCTTGCGCTAAATCATCAAAAGGCAATGTATAGGTATTGAGCCCTATCATCCCTTCTAGGTCGCCCCTCTTCAGAAACTCCCCTAAAACGGTCGTTAGTTTGTACGATAAGCTTGCTGCCTTCTCGATATAAAATTGAATTGAAACAGATTCCTGAAACGGATTGGGAAATATTTCGATAGAATTGGTATTGAACACACAATCGGTGGTTACAACCGCCGAATAATGAGAAGCACCTTCTGTGTCCTCCCATTTCAACCGGTACAAATTCTGGCCTAATAAAGGATGACTGTCCTTAAACCTATAACGATTGGTGCCATTACTCTCAAGCTCGCCAATAGTTGACCATTCGCTGCCTAATTTTTCGATATAAAACACCCCAGAATAGTCATTATCAGACATTTCCCAATCTATTTGATTGTAGGAACTTTGGTTGCAATTTGCGTCAATACTGACCAAATTAGTCGACAATAAGGTTTGTTCAAATCGAATATCATCGATTGCAATATCCGAAGCAAAACCATTGCCTGTAATTGCCCTAATTCTTAACTTCACAGAATTGCCTGTATAGGCGGTTAAGTCCACAGTCATACTATTCCAATTATTCCCTTGGTCACCTGTCAAAGCAGGCCCGATGTCATTGTTCCATATTCCGTTAGCAAAAATATCGATATGTAGAGAACCAACATTCGCACCAAACATATGGTAGCCTAGCTCAAAATTATAAACACCGTCCAAATAGAGACAATTTGATTGTAAAATTGCTGTTTGATTGTCACAATTACCGGAGGCTTCAACAAAGGCATATTTTCCGACCGCATTGCCAGGGTTATAATCTGTACTAGGCCCTGTATTGTTAGAGGGAGTACCTCCGTTATCAATCCTAAAATCAATATCGTCCTCGGTACCATTGGTCAAATTAGACCAAAGAGTACTTCCAAGAGGACAGGTCGTAACACCACAATCGTTGGCATTTCCACAGTTGGCATACGATTCAAAATCATCATTGAAAGAAATCGCATTGGTAGAGCTACTGACCGTGATTAAATTAGCTTTGGTTACTACATCGGCTCCGATAGCATTCGTTGCCGACAATTGTACACTATAAGCACCGGCAGCATTGAAAACCACCTGAGGATTCTGACTTGAGGCATTGGTCCCTCCAACATAATTAAAAGTAGCGGGAGAAATTGTCCAAGACCAAGAAGTGGGACTAAAAGAGGAAAGATCGGTTAAATCTACTCTATCACCAGAACAAATACTGGTTTGCGAAATATCAAAGCAAGCCACTGCTGCAATAGACCCAGGGTCTTTTAGATCTCCTTTCCACAAACCAAGACCATAAGTAGCAGCATATAGCGTACTTTTGCATTCATTAGGATTGCGGTAAATTTCTAGTTCAGTTACTTCGACATTTGGCAAACCGGTTGAATACATCAGCCAATCAGATAGTGAGTTGTCTCGGTAATACACTCCTACATCCATACCAACATACATAGCATCCACCGGACTGTCTTTATCAAGTACAATTGTATTGATTGAAATATTAGGCAGTGTACCGGAGATATTAGTCCAGCTATTGCCGCTATTTGTTGATTCGTAAATATCATTATTAAGCGCTATAAACAAGTGACTAGGATCATTTGGATCAATCTCGATATCTTTTGGTGTTGCATTTACAGGTAAAACTCCAGACAAATTGGTCCAGGTAGGGTTAGCGGCTGAGGCATTAGTCGATCTGAAAAAACGCTCCCCATTGCGTGCTCTAGAAACATACATAACCGAACTGTTCGAAGGGGCTAATTGCATATCCGTCATGTTACTCGTTCCTGTAAAATTAGATATTTGTGTCCAATTAGTCGTGTTGCGAACATCGTTGTTGCGCCATACATTATCAAAGCCCGCATACATTCTGTTGGCATTATTCGGATCAAGTGTATAAGGACTCACCCATCCCCCATTTTCGTTGATTGGCCCAACTATAGAATTAAAGTTGTTCCCTCCATTTGTTGATCGACGGATATCACCGTAATATAACGCACCATACATATAGTTGTCGTTGGTGGGGTCGATAATGCACTCCATACCATCTCCACCAATTTCTGTTGTAAATGCACTCCCTATATTGATACTTGTTCCATTATCTTGATAGCCATTAATTACTTTATCTTGGCTTTGTTGCGAAGTACCTATTTTGTAGATTTGAGCTATGTATAAGCCACTAGATAATTCATTCCAGTTAGTGCCTGCATTGGTCGTTTGATAAATTCCCCCGTCGTTACCATTGTACAGAGTATTGTTGTGCGGAGAGAACTCTAAAGCATGATGATCAGCATGAACATCATCGGCACCTGAGCCTGTCCAATGAGCTACAATTGACCAATTTTGTCCGCCATCGGTAGATTTCCAGATATTAACACCTGCTA
>CAJQQM010000160.1 GCA_905480485.1 uncultured Aureispira sp. | reverse complement strand
GCAAGTATTGCAGCTGTAGAGTACGGTCGTTCGGTCGAAACCTCTATGGGAATGACGCCGCTCGAAGGTTTGGTAATGGGTACACGTTCCGGAGATGTCGACCCTGGAGCTTTGATTTATTTAGCCAACGAAGAAGAGATGACGATTCAAGATTTAGATCAGTTGTTGAACAAAAAAAGTGGTCTTGCAGGTATTTCGGGTATCGGCAACGATATGCGGGACATTATTGAGCAATCTTCAGAAGGACAGGAAGACTGTCGATTGGCTTTACAAGTGTTTACACATCGCATTCGTAAATACATTGGTGCTTATACCGCTGTAATGGGTGGGGTAGATGCTATCGTCTTTACAGGTGGAATTGGAGAACATTCTGCGGTTGTCCGTCATAGAGCCACTCAACGACTCGATTACCTAGGAGCAATACTCAATGAAGATAAAAACCACGATATTAATTTGAGCTCCGAACAAGCTGTGCAATCGTTTAGCATGAACCATAGTAGGGTCGCTTTACTTGCTGTCAAAACCAATGAACAATTAGCGATAGCCCAAGAGACGGTGCGTATTATCGAAGAAAAAAATAAAGTCAATACCATCCCCACTATACCAATTGCTGTTTCAGGGCGTCATATTCATTTGACGCAAGAGGCCGTAGACATATTGTTCGGAAAGGGCTATGCACTAACAGAAAAAGCCCCCTTATCACAGCCGAATCAATTTGCCTGCAATGAGCAAGTGACAATTGTGGGTCCTAAAAACAAAATCGAACGCGTCCGGGTTTTGGGTCCGACAAGGCCTAAAAATCAATTAGAAATTTCGAGAACAGATGAATTTTTTATTGGGGTAGATGCACCGGTAAGGGCTTCAGGCAAGGTCGAAAATACACCCGGGATTAAACTGATTGGTCCTAAGGGCACCTATGCTATGAAAGAGGGTGTCATTTGTGCATGGAGGCATATCCACATGACCCCTGATGATGCAACTTTGTTTGGGGTAGAAGATAAAGATATTGTAGATGTCGAAGTGTCAAACGGCCTTCGTCCGCTTACCTTTGGTAATGTACTGGTCCGAGTATCTCCAAAATATGCGCTTGAAATGCATATCGATACCGACGAAGCTAATGCTGCTGAATTGCCTCGATATTCCGAGGGCGTCTTGAACAAAACCGATGGGGCTGCTAAATTATTAACTAAAAAGAAAAAACATTAATTGCTGTATAGCAATTTTTACTACACTCAAAACGATTCAAAATATAAACCCTGTATCTATCTTAAACCGTTTTAAACCTAGTAGGATGAGAAGCTTTTGTATGTTATTATGTTTTTTATTGTTAGCCTGTAGTTTGCTTGCTCAAGAAACAACGCCGATACCTATTCAAAAAAGCGATTTGTCGGTCAGGCTTGACAAAAGAACGGGCAAAATAGATATCTATCATCAAAAAAGTCAAGCATCTATCACCAATGATTTACTTCTAGATGTATTTGAACTGGAAATTTACGATGCAGAAGGGCAGTATGCAGGTTCTTTAGTTTTGGATAAATTTGCCCTTCCAAGTGATGAAATTCACGCGACAGAAAATTTAAAAATTGCTCAACTGCGTTTCAAGCATGCTAAATCAGGAAGGATTTGGACCTTCAATAATGTCGATTTCAATTAATCTATGCAGACAGATAATAGAGGTTTTTTGTATGGTGATGGTCTTTTCGAAACAATTAAGGTATCGAACAGACGGCCTTTTAATCTAGATAATCATTATCAACGTTTACACAAAGGTTTAAAAACACTACGATTACTTGATGGGCAGCAATCGTTTAGCTTCAACGATTTTAAGCTGCTTTTGGAGCAACAAATTGAGCATAGTTCTGAAGCTCATTTACGCATTCGCCTCAGTTTTTATAGAGTTCAAGGAGGTTTTTATAGCCCTAGCCAAACTAATTTTAAGGTGGTGGCGCAGTGTCTGCCTTTGCCAAATTCTACTTTTGAGCTCAACGAACGCGGTTTAAAAATTGGCCTGTGTCAATCTGTAAAGCTTGTAAACGATAGTCTTTCTTCTCTCAAAACTATCAGTGCATTGTCCTATGTAAAAGCAGGAATCGAAAAAAAAGAGCAAGGATGGGACGACGCCCTGCTGATGAATGCTCAAAATGCACTGTCTGAGTCGATTGCTTCTAATTTATTTTTAATTAAAAAAAACCAACTGTTTACGCCTTCACTCGACCAAGCTTGTGTAGCGGGTACGATGCGGGCCTTAGTACTTCAATTATTAAAGAATCAGAATTTATCAGTACAAGAAAAACCGCTTAGTTTAGATGCTATTAAGCAAGCAGATAGTGTCTTTTTGACCAATGCTATTCAAGGTATTCAGTGGGTTGCGGAACTTCATGATGAGGCCTTGTTTACAAAGAATAAGCTCATGGTATCTTTGACCAATCGCCTGAATCAAAGTTTAAGTTCAAACAATACTTCCTTATAGATCGTATATTCGATTAATATAGATTAGAATGGATCTTATGAATGATTCTCTTAACAGACCTTAGCTAAAATCTAAGCTAGCTTTCAAATGCTTTTGATGGCTTTATTTCATTAATACCGAAATAGCTAGTTTTAGAATCATCGCCAAAATGGCGTATTAGTTTTAAAGAAATTTATTTTTTATCTGATTCATTTAACAATCTTTTTTGTATATTGGCTTTTGTTGTAAAAACAGCAGGCTTGCTTTTTTTATCTTTTATTTTACCAAAATTCAAATCTCAAATTACTTTTATGAAAACTTTTGATTCACCCTTAGCAGCCTTTCTGCATTGGGAAAAAACGATTCCGAACAATATATACCTAAGACAACCACTCAATAGACAACATACCGAATGGACTTTCAAAAAAGCAGGAGATGAAATACGTCGTATTGCAGCTTCCCTCAAAGCCTATGGATGTAAGCCGGGTGATAAAGTAGCCTTGATTTCTAAAAACTGTGCACATTGGATGATGTCTGACTTGGCCATCATGATGGCTGGATGTGTATCTGTACCAATTTATCCAACAGTTGGTCCTGATACCATTAAGTATATTGTAGAGCATTCTGAATCTAAAGTGCTGATTGTTGGCAAATTAGACGACTGGTCAACTCAAAAAGCTGGAGTTCCGGAGGGTATGCAGATGATTAGTCTAGGGTTTTTTGGAGGAAACGATGGAGACAAATGGGAAGATTTGATCCAAAAAAACGAACCATTAGCAACCGTAGAACCAAGAAATGCGGACGACTTAGTCACAATAATTTATACATCGGGTACCACAGGGCTTCCTAAGGGAGTGATGCATTGTTGGTCGGCAATGAATGAAATTTCGCAGACACTTTTACAAGTTGTTAAAACACCACAGCAGCCTCGTTTTTTCTCTTATTTGCCCTTATCGCATGTTGCCGAACGAATTGGTATCAATTTTCAGGGTATGTACCGTGGGGCTACGGTTTCATTTCCAGAAACATTAGATACATTTCCAGATGACCTTTCGGCTTGTCAACCGCACATATTCTTTGCAGTCCCTCGTGTTTGGGCTAAGTTTCAAGAAAAAATTTGGGTAAAAATGCCCGAAAAGAAACTCAATTTATTCTTAAAAATACCCATACTTAAAAATATTGTCAGAAAGAAAATTTTGACTGCTTTAGGGCTATCTGAAGTAGGCTTTGTTGTAACCGGTGCTGCGCCAATTTCAAAAGAAATGCTTGAGTGGTACCAAAAGTTAGGAGTAACCATACACAACTGCTACGGAATGACAGAAGATGGTCTAATGTCGCATTTCAATCGTCCGGATGCCAATCGTTTTGGTTCTGTGGGCAAACCTTTAGGCAAAGCTGTAGCTAAGCTTGACGACGAAGGAGAAATCTTAGTCAAAAGCCCTTGTTTAATGAAAGGGTACTATAAAGACGAGGACAAAACAGCGGCCGCTTTTACTGAAGATGGCTACCTAAGAACAGGAGATTTAGGAGAATACGACAAAGATGGATATTTATATATTGTAGGACGCGCTAAGGACCAATTCAAAACGGATAAAGGTAAGTACATTGCACCTGCACCTATCGAGCTTAAATTAGCCGAAAATGCAGCTATCGAACAGCTTTGTTTGGTAGGCTTTGGCATACCTCAACCAATTGCTTTAGTGACCCTTTCGGAAGAAGGAAAGAAACTTTCCAAAGAGGCTTTAGCCAGTAGTATAAGTGCCTCTATAAGCCAACTTAACCCAAGTTTGGCGCCTTATGAGAAGGTAAAAAAAGCGGTAATATTGCAAGAAGAATGGACCGTTGAAAACGAGTACTTAACGCCTACTATGAAACTCAAAAGAAATATAGTGGAGAAAAAGCATATGCCTAATTACAAAAAATGGTACGATGCTGCTGATGCGGTAGTATTTGATAAATAAAATTAATCTTACCATACACAATATTTAAGGGTTCTTTCTGCTTAGAAAGAACCCTTTATTTTTTGATTGCACGGGTCATTTCTCTTTTACCAATCGGTCCTGCCAAAGCTTCTAGTTCAAAGCCAATGGATTTTAGGCATCGTTTTACCGCCCCTTTGGCACAATAGGTGGTCAAAACACCTCCACTTTGCAAGGATAAATACATTTTAGACAGCATGGGTTCTTTCCATAAATCAGGCTGTGCTGCAGGTGCAAATGCATCATAAAAGATTATATCATAATAGTTTTCGGCGACTTGAAGGGATTCAAATTTTTCGATTCTTTTTTCGAAATAAAAATGGTCTTGTAGAGTTATTCGTTCATTTTTAGTACGATGCATTGCCATAAAAGTGGGCTGCAAATCGGGTAGGCCTAGTTGATGCGTATAGTTGAGTTGAGCAGCTGTTTTGAGCTCGATAGGGTAGGCCTCTACTCCCGTGTAGTCAATTTTCAAGCTTTTGTTTTCTTGCAGTTGTATCAAAGTCATGAGGGCATTAAGTCCTGTACCAAATCCAATTTCTAAAATTTTGAGCTGTTCTTTTGTAGTTGCCTTGTACATAAGTGCAGCGTCGATAAATACAGTTTGTGATTCTTGGATAGCCCCGTGAATAGAATGATAACTCTCGCCAAACTGCAGACTTTTTAGGCTATGTGATCCATCTTTAGTCTGTATAATTTCTTGCATTGATTCTAGAGTTTAAAAAAAGTGCACTGTTTTGGCAGTGCACTTTTTATATGAAAATCTTAATTGATTAAAATTAATTTTCGAACTAATTTAATGCCTTCGTATTCAACTTGAACCCAATAGATGCCACTCGCTTGTTGATTCAAGTTAGTCGTCATTTGTAAAGACTTGCTGCTAGAGGTTTGATTGAAAATAGATTGTCCTAGTACATTTATGATTCTTATCGTAGCAGTACTTGAATTGGCCCTTTCTAATTGAATAATCACTTCGCCTGAAGTAGGATTGGGAAAGACCTTAAACTGATCATTAGTAGCCGATAAAGATGCGGCAGAACTTATAACGATGTTGATACATTGATTATTTGTACAGTTGTTGGCATCTGTAACTGTAACACAGTAGTTTCCTGCAGTTAGCGCTGTAGCCGTTGCTGTAGATTGATTGGCTGCATTAGCATCCCACAAAAAACTAAACGGGGACGTGCCTCCTGTAGCCGTTGCAGTACCCGAGTTATTGGCGTTGTCAACCAAAGTCAGGTTTAAAATAGCAGGTTCACTAATGTTGGCACTGACAGAACTTGTACAATTGTTGTTATCGGTAACGGTAATTTGATAGTTTGTTGCATTTAGACCACTAAATGTACCACTACTTTGAGCACCATTTCCTAAATCAAAGCTG
>CAJQQM010000159.1 GCA_905480485.1 uncultured Aureispira sp. | reverse complement strand
GTACTCCAAGCATAACTAAAGCCGCCGACGCCACCACTTGCATTGATTGAAGCCGTACCATCATTGTAACCATTACAACTAGCATCGTTAGAGGCCACTGTAAAGCTAATAGCCGAAGGTTCCGTAAGGGTATAGGTTTCGCTTATCGTACAATTGTTGGCATCCGATACAATAACTGTTTGTACGCCCGCAATACCAAAAGGACTACCCGGAGAACTGTTTGAGGCCACAAATCCCAATCCCCAATCGTAGGTGTAAGGGTTTGGAGCACCCGGACTACCGCCGGCTGCTGTAATTGTTGCGAGGCCATCGTCTCCTCCGTTACAACTAATCGCCGTTGTCGTTAGACTGGCTGTAATTGCCGAAGGGGCGCTGATTGTTACACTGCTTGTTGCCGTACAATTGTTGGCATCCGAAGCCGTAACGGTATAGACAGAAATACTGGCGTTAAGTCCGGTGACAGTTGCCGTAGACTGTGCCGGCAAGCTACTCCATACATAACTAAAAGCACCGGTCCCACCTGAAGCTGCGGCAGTTGCCGTACCATCCGAACTACCATTACACAATGCATCGGTACTTGTTGATGTGGCAGTTACGGCTGTCGGTTCGGATACGGAGACACTGCTAGTAGCTGTACAGCCATTAATGTCACTTACCGTTAAGGTATATGTACCTGTAGACAAGCCAGTCGCATTAGCAGTTAGTTGGCCATTGTTCCAATTATAACTGTATCCACCATATCCACCGCTGCTGTTACTACTGATGAAACCGTCTGCAGGAATGATATTATTGCAGGTTAAGTTGCTCACGTTTAGGCTAACGCTCACATTCGTTGCCACATTGACAGACAAGGAATCGTATCCCTCACATCCGTTAGCATCCGTTACCGTTAGATTATAAAGGGCAGTAGATGAAACCGTATTTATTTGGTTGCTACTACTATTTGACCAACTGTAGGTGGCAAATCCTGCCCCTGCATCAAGATCAAGGGATTCACCTGCACACAAATTGGTACTTCCAATTGGATTAATTGATGGAATAGGACCCGGTGTGAGTAAAGTACTGATGGAACCTGTGTCTAAACAACCAAAAATATCAGTTGTTGTGACCGAACTTAGTTGTGTGTTGTTAACGGTAATATTTTGGCTTGTTTCTCCTGTAGACCATATATAACTACTAAAACCGCTACCAGCATCTAAAATAGTATTCTGACCAGGACAAAAACTTGTAGAACCACTGCTACTGATAACCAAAGGATCAATAGAGGTACAGCCAGTCGCACAACAATTTAATGAGTCGGGCAAACCATCAGCACAGGAAGAACCCGATAAACCAAAGACACTTAGCGTTGCACACTGGTTGGCAGCTAGGCCAGTAACGGTAAAGCTATCTTGAGTAGCGGGAATAACTTGAGCTGCCCCACCATTAACAGATACGCTATAGCCACTTACACCCGTTAGTAAATTCCAATTAAATGTGACTGAGTTGGGTGTTTGGGTCCCACAGCTAAGGATAGGTGCAGGAATAGCAGCGCCTATAATAACGGATATAGCTGCTGTATCAATACATCCAAAATCATTTTGAGCAATTACTAAATAGGTGGTATCTACTAGAGGGTTTACAAAAGGACTGTCGCAAGCCGTGCATGAGATATTATAGTTGGGTTCCCATACAATTGTTGTTTGGGATAAATCTTGAAAATTGAGGCACCAATTATTGACCGTTCCATTTACGGTGCTAAAGTTTCCGTTGTCATGAATAATCATGAGTGTCCAATTTCCGTTAGTGGTAGCGCCAAGCAATCCATTAAATCCTGTTACTCCACCTACGGGTAAAAATGCAGTATTGGCGGGCATAGATGGGAATGGGGCAAGGTAAGGGGCTAGATTTGTGTTGCTAGGGTCAGTCGAAAAAGTTGCCCCTACTAAGTTAGCACCAAAGCCACCATGCCGATTGGTAATGGGGGCAATTTCTCCACTAGGAGCTACTAAATATATAGATAAATGGCCGATGGTGTTTACACTCAAATCCATACATAGTTCCATGGATGCAAGCAAGGCTGCACTCACAGTAGAGGGTGCTACTCCACTAATATTTAAATTAACAAAGGTGGTATCTTCAACGACAAGTGTAGTTGGACCTGTAAAACTAAAGTTTTGATTGCCTGGACCTGCAGCGACCGATGCACCTAGCTGAACATTGCCTCCATTACACAATGATATGGGCGATGTAACATTTAGATTAACAGGGTAGGGAGCTGAAATAGCAATTGTATCTATTTGAACCGCACAAACACCATCATCGTAGCTAACGGTAAATGTGTCTGGACTTAAAAGTACGACCGATGGATTGGCAATTGAAGGGTTGCTGAGTAAACTAGTTGGCGCCCAGCTGTAAACAGGGTTAGAGGGGGTGAATCCATTATAAGTTACGTTTAGGTTGAACTGTAGCGTATCTAAAACATTGGGACAAATAAAGTAGTTGCTAGAAGTTGCTGCAAAACTTGTAATACCTGTTACTTGAATTGTGAAGGTATCTTTGGCATCACACTGCCCACCAGGGCTTGATAATTCATAAAAAATGGGATGGGTACCTGGCGGTGTATTTGCAATATCTATAGCTCCAGAACTTGTATTGGAAAATACAACACCAGTAGCAGAACTAAATGTTCCTCCGGGGGTGCCAGTTATGATTGGTACTGGAGTTGGTCCTTGTTGGCAATAGGCTGTATCTGGATAAAAGAAACTTCCGTCCGGAACACCAATGACAATGATAGAAATAGTATCAATAGTTATGCAGCCCCCGTACGAAAACTGTACTTCCATAACGATGGAATCAAATAAAACTCCGCTGGCGAGCGGGGGAGCAGAAATAGAAGGTTGTGCCAAAGTATCATTTGATAAAGTAGCTGGGGTTCCGGCAATTTGTGTCCATTGATAATGGGCGAATCCAACGTAGGTTGTCGGGAACGTATCTATTGGGATTAAAATAGAGTCTCCAGAACAAATAGTTGTGTCTCTTAAGTTGATTCCGGGCACAATTACCTCTATTGGAATAACATCTTGACACAAACTAGTGGGGGTAGATGATTGTATCGATAGGTCGAATGTGTGCGTACCAACATCAGCTTGTGTTGGATTTATGATAGCACCTATGCTGATACTGTCGTTTGGCAGGCCCGTTGCAGTAAACAAATTGGCGGTAGGGAATACACTATTGATAGTTGTGTAAGGGGCATAAAGCTGTAAAGTGTCGGTTGCATTTCCACCCGCGGTAATTTGAATGCCTAATTGATCTCCCGGACAAACGACATATTGGCCCAATAAATTACTTGTATCGGTTAAATATCCTTGATTAATTGGCGCAGGTAAAGTGTCAAAATTGAAAACAATATCACAAGGACAAGCAATTGAACCACTTCCACTGTTAGAAGTACTATATATATTAGTAGCGGCGTTGGCAAAATTAGTGATCATGAGTATATAAACGGAACCTGCGACAGCATTGGATACTTGCACAAATTCAATTGCAGCAGAGGAATAACTACAGGTATCTACTACATTACCAGCAACTCCTCCATTGCCTAAATTACCACAACTGTTTTGAGCTGCTGTTAAATCGGTGTAGGGCCCCCAAAGTATGTAATCGATGTCTACTCCTGCAGTATTGAGTAAAGTAATATCGATGGTGCCTGAAGTCGAAACGGTCAGTGTGAAAAATGTTGGATTGGGTTGAGTAATTAAGCAGCCATAGTTGTTGCCAAAAGGTGCAGTAGGGCCGTTAACGGTAGCAGCATATTGATTAACACTGTCACAAAAAGGGGTTGCATTATAGCAAGAGTCGCTTTGGGCTTGTACAGAACTGCAAAAAATAAATAAAAAAAGCAGGGGCAATAAGCAAAGGCCGTATAAATTTTTCATAAAATACAAGATAAAATTGGAAATATTGAGCGCTTAGCTCCCTTTAATGTTTCTTTTTAAGCAATTCAATTCGTGTTGAGCTATCTAGCTGTGCTTTTTGGTATTTGTGCAACAAAACAGTATCAACAGGTGGATTTTGTAACAATGCTTTCTGGACCTTTTGAAGCTGTAGAATAGATAATTCTAATTGTTGTATTTCTTGGGCAGCATTAATAGGGCTTGAGGAAGAAACTTTGGCAGAAGAGGATGGACAAGTTGAACAAGGGCGAGGGGGATTAGCTTTGTTATTTATCAATTTCAAATCGACTATTTCGTAGCCTAGTTTTTTCATAGATTCTACATTGGTAGTGTTTTGTGAAAAACTACAAATTGGCAAAAGAAGCATAACAAGAAATAAAAGTGGTTGCATGTTGATTCATTTGTACGTTAAAATGAAAATAATCAGCCTAAAAATAACATTACTTTAGTGTATCAAGTAATAAAAAGCTTTTTTTAAAACAAGATATTAGGATTTAAAACAAGAAAAGTGGAGAGTTGCGAAATAAGACATCTCTTTAATAACGTAACAATTACTAGAAATGTATGTTTTTTTTAAAATTACTTGTTAAATACAGTTGTATCAATAATGTGTTGATAGTAGTCTTCGTAGATGGGAAGAATGTTGGCAATATCAAATTTTTTGGCCTGTTCTAGAGCACGCATTCTAAAATTCGCATGTGTCTCCTCGTCGCTTAGTATTTTTAGAGCATTATTCGCCATGTCTTCTATGGCGCCTATGTCACTTAAATAACCAGTTTTACCATGAATATTGACTTCTGGAAGCCCGCCTGCATTAGAGGAAATAACAGGTACTTCGCAGGCCATAGCTTCAAGGGCAGATAAACCAAAGCTTTCACTTTCGGAGGGCATCAGGAACAAATCAGAAATAGCTAATAGTTCTTCGATGGCATCTTGTTTACCTAAAAACCGCGTACTATCACAAATGTTTAATTCACGGCATAACAATTCCATACTTTGACGTTCGGGACCATCACCAATTAATAAAAGTTTGGTTGGGATTTGTTTATTGACAATCGAAAATACACGAATGGCATCGTCGACTCTTTTTACTTTTCTAAAATTAGAAACATGTGTAATTATTTTTTCATTATTAGGTGAAAGTGCTTTTTTGAAATGGTCTTTGTTCGTTTTCTTAAAACGATTAAAATCAATAAAGTTAGGGATGACCTTAATATCCTTATCTACTTTGAAGAAATTGGTAGTGTCTTGTTTTAAGCTTTCGGAAACAGCGGTTAGGCCATCCGATTTGTTCATGGCAAAGGTCACAACAGGAGCATAAGCAGGGTCTTTTCCAACCAAGGTAATATCTGTACCGTGTAAGGTTGTTACTACAGGTATATATATACCTTCGTTGAGTAATATTTTTTTGGCCATATAGGCAACCGAGGCATGAGGAACGGCATAGTGCACATGAAGAATATCTAATTTGTCGTACTTAACAACGTCAACAAGCTTTGAGGCAAGTGCAGTCTCATAGGGTGGATAATCAAACAAAGGATAGTTGGCAAATCGGACTTCTTTGTAGAAGATATTTTCATGAAAAGAGTCGAGACGGGCAGGTTGACGATAGCTAATAAAATGAACTTCGTGTCCAAGTGCCGCTAAGCCTTTGCCTAGTTCGGTGGCCACAACACCCGAACCCCCATAGGTTGGATAACAAACAATTCCGATTTTCATGTATATGGTTTATGTTGTTGATTTGCAATATTAGACAAAAATAAGAATATAAAGTATTTATTTAGCTACAATTGAACCGAGGCTTTTTTTGTTCATGAATCCTTGTGTTTTTTACAAAATATTATGCAAAGAATCAATAATTGCTCATTTTGTCTTAATATTATGATACGAATTGGCTTTTGTGGAACTAATGAAATGGTTAGCAAAGTTAATAACAAAAACACAAGTCATTGCTTGTATAATAAACTAAGTATAAATTAAAAAAGAAAATGGATAGGATTGATCAACAAGAATTAGAGAACTTTTTGATAAAAGCATTGGATGAAGATGTGAAAGATGGTGACCATACATCCTTAGCTTGTGTTCCTGCTAGTGCAAAAGGCAAGGCGAAATTACTAGTTAAAGCACCTGGAATTTTAGCAGGAGTAGCCATTGCCGAGTGTATATTTAATCACGTTGACCCTAGTTTTGATATAAAAATCTATCAACAAGACGGCGCTAAAATAGCGGTAGGTGACATTGCCTTTGAAGTGGCTGGCAGTAGTCAGTCTATCCTAAAAGCAGAACGTTTGGTTTTGAATACAATGCAGCGTATGAGCGGCATCGCAACCATGTCTAATCAGTTTGTAAAAGCAGTGGAGGGCTACAATGTACAAATACTAGATACACGCAAAACAACTCCAATGTTACGGTTTTTGGAGAAATTGGCAGTACGGATAGGTGGTGCTACCAACTACAGGACAGGATTATACGATCGAATCATGATTAAAGATAATCATATAGATTTTTGTGGGTCCATAACCCAAGCAGTGCAACAAACAATAGCTTATCTCAAACAACATCAACTGCCTCTTGATATTACGGTAGAGGTGCGCAACATGAAGGAATTGATTGAGCTCTTGAAAGTAGGTCAAATTAATCGAATTATGCTGGATAATTTTGATACGGAAACAATGACGAAAGCGGTCTCTCTTATTGCAGGAAGCTATGAAGTAGAAGCATCAGGAGGCATTACCTTAGAAACGGTTCGTCAGTACGCAGCTACCGGCGTCGATTTTATATCGGTTGGTGCCCTAACCCACTCTTACAAAAGTCTAGACCTGAGTCTCAAAAAATTCTAATGAATACTATTGCAATATTTAACGTGTATAATACTGTTGTATTAATTCCTTGGCTAGCCATGTTTGTGTTTCCACAAACTAGATTCACCCAAAGGATGGTATCCAACAAATGGCCTGTTTTCTGTATTGGCTTAAGCTATTTAGTTTTATTTGTAATAGATATAAGCACGGGGACAGGTGTTGGAATTGATTTCACCTCCTTTGAATCCATCAAAGCTGCCTTTGCAAGGGATGAAGTACTTCTAATCGGGTGGTTGCACTATCTTGCTTTCGATTTGTTTGTAGGCTTTTGGATATTTGAAGATGCCCAAAAAAAGAGAATAAAGCACCTTGTTTTACTGCCCTGTCTTTTGTTTACATTAATGTTAGGTCCTGTAGGGTGGTTGCTATATCAATTTAATGGTGTATCCAAGCGTTTTAAGCAAAAGAAGTAATGTATGAAATCAACAACAGCGTACACAATAAAACCCAAAATCTAGGCTTGTAGAAAGTATCCAATCCTTGGTGGACAAAATCGTTCCCTATTTGTAAAAATAAGACTGCTAAGAATAGGCTGAGTATAAGCATTTAATGAAAGGATAATATTGATGAAATTAAGATATACTTAACAGTTCAAAAAAGATACCAAAGTTCTATTCAGTCAAAAAAAATAAAAATATTCTGTTAACTGTAGCGGGCTGCAAAAAAAAAGGTCAAGCTACCGAAGTAACTTGACCAGAAAACTAAACCCTAAAACCCATGAACCTCTAATATAAAGTAAAATTTTTTAAAAAGAAATATTTGAGACATATTTTTTTTTATTAGGTACTTTTTTTTGAATTTTAACATTACTTTAAATTAAGGAAGCATTTAGATGACATCGAACTACTTTTTGTCATTGAAGTATTTTAGCTAAAATGTACTCTTTTTACGATAGTTTTAATAAAATCTAAATATGTCTAATATGTTTCAACATGCTATTGTCCGACAACCTTCTAAAAATTTAGCCAAAGGCATTACGACGGCCTCTTTAGGAAAGGTAGATTACAAAATTGCCATGAAACAACATGAGGCTTACGTGTATGCCTTGCAGAATTGTGGACTTGAAGTACGTGTTTTAGACCCTTTGGAGGATTTTCCAGACGCTGTATTTATAGAAGATGTTTGCTTGTGTACTCCACATTGTGCTATTATTACACGACCTGGTGCAAAAAGTAGAAGAGGTGAAACAGATTCTTTTGCAAATATACTTTCAGACTACTACAAAAATTTGCATAGCATAACAGCAGCAGGTACGGTTGAAGCGGGAGATATTATGATGGTTGGAAATCATTATTACATTGGTTTATCTAATCGAACAAATCAAATAGGGGCCCAACAAATCATCCAAATCTTAGAACAGTATGGCATGAAAGGAACTATTGTAACTATTGGCGAAGTATTACATCTAAAAACAGCGGTTTCTTATCTAGAAAACAATTGCCTTTTGTTAGCGGAGTCGATGTATCACAATGAAGCATTTCAATCTTTCCAAAAAATAGCGGTTAATATACAAGAGTCTTATGCTGCAAATGCAGTATGGGTTAATGGGCAGGTATTATTTCCATCAAACCACTGTATTACTTTAAATACACTAAAGGCCGAAGGCTACAATCCCATAGAAATAGATATATCTGAATTTCAAAAACTAGATGGGGGTATGAGTTGCCTTTCTTTGCGTTTTTAATTTTGTTTAATCATGTAGCTACAAGGATATCACAAAAGCAAGAATTATTTAGTCGCTGATTCAAAAACGGGGCCTAAGGCAACGGATTATCTACATTGACAATCATAGCAGCTTGTCATAGCTGGATATTTTTGTTTAATATTTGCTGTTTTATGCTTAAACAAAAATTGTTTAAGCTTTTTTATTTTTTTTGTTTATGTTTCATTTTTTTTTGTAAGAAGCTTATTTTCAATGTTTTAATCAGTTTTTAGTGTTTTTTTGTTTAACTAAATTGTCTAATTTTAGTAAAATAGTTAAACAGAAATTTGGTTTTTGTTTAACTAATGCATAAATTTGTTTCAACAACAATGCAATACATTACTATTCAATTTTATCAAGGTACAAAAATCATTTCAGATATGTTAGCTTTAAATTTTGATCAAGAGATAAATAAATTACAGACTGCTTTGCATAATTTCGCTTTCAAATTGACAAAGAATTCTGAAGATACCAAAGATCTCTTCCAAGAGACTGCATATAGAGCTTTTGTCAACAAAGACAAATTTAGAGAAGGCACTAATATTAAAGCTTGGATGTTTACAATTATGAGAAACATCTTTATAAACAACTACAGAAAGAAAATCAAAAATAATACTATTTTAGACTCAACTGATAATCAATTTTATTTGAATTCAGGTTCCGTCTCCGTAATAAACCAAGCCGATTCTGCAATCATGCAAGATGAACTACAACAGTTAGTGGATGATTTAGACGACGGCATCCGCATTCCGTTCATGATGCATTTTTATGGATATAAATACCAAGAAATTTCAGATCAATTAGCGTTGCCACTGGGTACTGTTAAAAGCCGTATCTTTTTTGCAAGAAAAGAGTTAAAAGCATCTGTATTACATTTGTACCAAGGTTCTTTAGGAAGATAATATCATTCAATTGAATACTATAACATCATCAAACTAGCTTTGTTCACACAAGGCTAGTTTTTTTTATTGCCCACATAATCGATAGATCGTACCGTTTGTATATAATGTACAATTTTTGACAAAAATTTATCTGTTAAATGATAAGCGACAGAAGGCGTATTGACTAATAGAATTTCGTACATTACATACTCCTCAACACTACCGTTGTCTAAACATTTTCCAAATGCCTCAAAAGCAGGATATTGCCTTTTGTCGTCCTTCTTTAAACTATTATGCGTCATGAAGGTTCCAATTGTTGCTTCCATTTCTTGCTGAAATAGATAATCGGTCACAGCCTGCTGTTCTTTAATGTATTGATAATCTGAATCGTGCTGCCAAACAGCTTTGTACATACCATAAGTCAGCCAAATACCATCTGCTGCTATTACGATCGTTTCGCCATCTTTATAGAGATACATTTTAGGTCTGAAACCCCAGTTTTGGTAATAAGCTTGTCGAGATAATTTATAAATTTCAATTAATCTTTTCATCAAACGTGGATGATTTCTATTATAGATGTGGGCTATAGTAATCAAGTTTAAGGCGCTGTCAATTTGACCCTTTTGCAAATGAATTTCGGCTAGATGCCAATAGGCTAAATAGTCTATCGGATTTAATTTTATAGCTTTTTTAAACCACAAATTAGCAGTTTCTATTTGTCCATTTTCGAGATAGCTTTCCGCCAAAAAAGTATGAATTTGGGCATTAGTGCTATCTTTTTTCAGGCATTTTAAAAAGATTTTTTGTGCTTTCTTGTAATTTGCCTTTTCGGTGCCTAGCAAGGCACGGGCTTTTTTTTTCCATTCTTTTATTGCTGCATCTTCTGTTGATTCATAACTTAACTGATGTTCACGACCCTCAATCGTTTTAATAAAAGTACCATGGGGAATTACCTGTTTTTTTTGGCTAGGGATATCTCCATATAATTGCTCAAATTCATAACTAGTAGGGGAGGCCTCCATAAATGTCAATATTTCTAAAGGCGTGTTTAGGTAAGCCTGAGCCCTGCATTGAACAATGATGCCGAAGACTAAAAAAACCAGAAAAAGAAATCTCATTTGCATTAAGGGCTGTTTTTTATCCAAAATATAAACATTTTAGACTTTAAGAGGTAAGAATTACTGCCAAAACAACAATTTTTTTATTAAATTTATAGATAATTATACAATTGAATCTACAAAATTTGTGCTAGGGGCATCAGCGACAATAGATTTTAAACATTTTTTAGCTTTATATGATCGACACAGAATTAAATAAACTTGAACAAATTTTAGTTCCTTTTGGCTACCAACAAGATAATAGTCAGGATAAACCAATTTTTTGGAAAAAAATAGAACAAAACGATCTAAGAAGCCCTTATGCCTTTTCGTTGGTGATGATTACACTTGATGCGTTTACTATTTGTATTGAGGGCCTGAATGAACCTCGCCTCAAACGCGCTATTAAAGCAGGTCTTGTAGAAATCAATTCCCCGGAAGACGTTGATGCCTTAAAAGAAATTGTATTCGAAACAACCTTAGACAATACAAAAAAATTGGAAATAGTTCTTCCGTTCTTTGAAGAGCAATTAGCTATTTTAGAATCAGACCCTATTTATACAAAGGATTATAAAAAAGCCTTGGCAAATATCGAATTATTGGTAGAGGCCGCTAATGAAGTAGAATATTAAGTTAAAAATAATAAAAATATGAAATGAACTTCTTTGACTTAGATTTTGTTGGTATATTTACCATGTTCATTATCAGTTCGTTTCTTTAAATATTTACTTATGAATGTCAACTTACAGGTTTGTTTACGTTTTTTTGTTATTCTCATTTTGAGTACTGCTTCGTACATCTACCTTGATAATGAATCTGATTTGCTTCAAAAATCACAAAAGCTTGATTATACCCAAAATACTACTAGTACCAAGCTTGGCGTTATAGAAAATAAGTCGACCAAAGAAAGTGAGCCGATTACTAAAGCATACAACAAAAAATTATTACCCGATATTCGATTAATGGAATTGATACTTTCTAAGTTGAAAGAAGGAGTTCCAACCCTCAAACCTAGAGACTTATAATTCTAAAAAATAAAAAAGGACTTGCTGTACAGCAAGTCCTTTTTTATTTTTAGAATGGACTAGACCATTCTGGTTTGTTAAAATAACTACTGTCGGTAAGGGCGTGTAAAAAAGCCACTAAATCCTCTTTTTCAGAGGCTGTTAGGGTGACTAAAGTTGGGGCGGTTGTCAATTCGGCTGCAAGATTAGGAGCATTTTGTCCACCTGAGGCGTAGTGACCTACGGCCTCTTCTAAAGTAGCAAAACGGCCATCGTGCATGTAAGGGGCTGTAAGTCCAATATTCCGGAGCGTTACTTCTCTAAATTGTCCATTCTGGCTCAGGTTGCCTGTGATTGCCCCCAGGCCTAAATCTGTAAAATCATTCAAATTGTTAACTGAGTCGAGTCCGTTATTGGAATATTCATTACGCGCAAAAAGTGTTTTGTTTGCTGAAAAGCTGTGACAATGGGCACATTCTGCATCTTTTGTGCTCGTTGCTCCAGCTGCATCGCCCTCAAATAACGTTTTACCCCTTAATTCCTGAGCGCTAAGGTAAACAAAAGGAACCCATAGGTCTTCGTCAAACCTTGAACCTGCAGAATTGAGGGTGCGCTCGAATTGTGCAATTGCCTTAGCAATTAACTGTCTATTAATTTCATCACTACAGTTGATTCCAAAGGCGGAACGAAACATTTGAGGATAACTTGGGTGCTGTCGAAGAACATTTTCGACCGTTTCCCAGTCATTGTCCATTTCGACAGGGTCTTCAATAGGACCTCCTACGATTTGCTCTTCCAGACTGGTAAACTTACCATCCCACATAAAATTGTGAGGCCTGTTTTTGATCCAACTATACCCAATATTAATCAAAGACATCGAAGAACGTCTACCGAGTCGACCTTCAATTCCCTCGGCCTTTGATAAGCCGTCTGTAAATGCCTTATTCAGTTGATGGCAACTGCTGCAAGAAATAGTTGAATCACGCGATAGTATCGGGTCATAAAATAAGTGTCTCCCAAGCTCAATTCCCTCTACCGTAATTGGGTTGTCATCGGGGTGTTCCATCGCCGGAAACCCTTCAGGAGGAATTACTGTATAGCTGCTAGGAGCATAATTGTAAGCTTCCAGGTTGTTACAGACAGATGGTTTGATAATTTGATCTTCACAGGCAAAAAAGCCGACGGCCATGAGACCAATAATCCAATAGAAGTGTTTTCCCATTTTATGGTATATAAATTGAATTAGACAAATTCTGAATTGCCTTTAATGCTAAATTATAGGCATCCGAACCAGATTGTCCTGAATGTGTTTGGTTGTCATTAATCAAATCAATGCTAGACCCTGTCTTAAAAAACAGTTCCTCAGCCTTAATTTCAAAAACAATTTGAGTTTTAGCATTGGAACCAATACTAAAACTTGGGGAATAATTTCTGATTTGATGCATACCATTAACACCTGCGTGATACAAAAAACCCGAAACACTAGCATTAGATTGTTCGATATCTCCCTCAATCTTGCACAAGATATAACTGTCCCAGCTAGCCCAATAATTTGCATTTAGTCCTAGAGGTGAACTAGAAGAATAGTCGCCAGGCAAGGTAGCATTGACTTGGTCAGAAAGTCCGATGCCTATTTCCAAGCCTTCATAATCACCAATTGGCACTTCGTTAATCGTCATGCTATAGCCCTCGGAAGCGGCATCAAGGCTTAAGTTATTTGCCATGCTGACATATCCAGCATCTTTTATGTATTGCCATTCATTCGAACTGTCTTGAATTTTAATATCTGATACAAAGAAATCGAGTTTTTTGAAGGTAATAGTGGTAGGGTCGCTCACATTCGTACTATCCTTTTGGTAGAGCACCAAAGGACTGCCATTAAAACTTGATTTAAAGACCAATTCAAGAGTTCCGGTATTTGGATCAGGTTCTGGATTGCATTGAAAAAAACTACAGGCGATAAAAAGAGGCAAAATTAATTTATACATAGTTGATTTTAAGAATTTGTTCAACAATAATTAATAGTATATCAAATGTGTCAATATAAATGTTTTATATTAAGTATGTTTACAGTTAAGGTAGCAATAAACATGCTCGAATTTGTTAATAAATGATTTGCGACTACAAAATATACACTAGTAAAGAATTTTTTAACCACAAGACCGTATTTTTTTATAAATTTTACATTAATATTGGATAAAATTATGTAATGAACTCAAAAAATATTTACACATCCTTTAGGAAGGCCAAAAAAGCAAAACAAAAAAAGTTTGCTATATTAATAGATCCCGATAAATTAATTTTGAAGGAGGTAGATCAATTGGTGAAATTGGCGACATTAGCCCAAGTGGATTTCTTCTTTTTGGGAGGGAGTCTAGTTGTTAATAATCAGTTAGATGCCATCATTGAAAGCATCAAAGCACAAACTTCGATTCCTGTTGTCCTTTTTCCTGGAAGTTCCCGCCAACTTAGTTACAAGGCAGATGCTTTGTTGTTTTTATCTTTAATTTCAGGTCGTAACGCAGATTTATTGATTGGGAAACACGTCGAAAGTGCCCCTTTTCTGAAAATAAGCCCCCTAGAAATAATATCAACAGGATATATTCTTGTTGATGGCGGAGTTCCAACTTCGGTCTCTTACATGAGTAACACTTTTCCGATTCCTGCCGATAAAAATAGTATTGCTGTGTGTACAGCGATGGCAGGAGAGATGTTGGGGATGAAATTAATTTATATGGATGCAGGAAGTGGTGCAATGAATCCAATAAATACAACAATGGTTCAAGATGTAGCCACCGCGATAGATATACCACTTATTGTAGGTGGTGGCATTAGAAGTCCTCAAAAAGCCTTAGAACTGACAAAGGCAGGTGCTGATGTCATCGTAATAGGTAATGCAATCGAAAAAGACCTTTCTTTATTGTCGGAAGTGGCTGCAGCAATTAAGTCGTTTTAGCAACGAATCGTGTTACTGCTTGGGCTTTAATTTGTTGCGTAATCGCTCTGTATTAACTGTATCTGCTAATATTTTGCCAGCTTTGAATTTAACTTTCACTTTTTCCTCTATTTTTACCTTTTTTTTGTTTTGCGGATTTATGCCATTTCGTGCAGCTGTGTAACTAGTGCTAAAAGAACAAAAACCAACCAAAGTAACCTTCTCGCCTTCTTTAAGGGCGTCTTTTATGCTGTCTAGTGTAGCGTCTAAGGCGGTAGCGGCATCAGCTTTTTTTAAGCCTGTCTTATCAACAATCTTATCTATCAGATCTCCTTTGTTCATAATTTTGATTTATGTAAGTGTAGTAGAATGATGAATGCGAAAGTGTTTGTACTCCCATTACAAAAATAAATTCTTTTGGCTTAAATTTTAATTTTTGACCTTTTAAAAGATAAAGAGTTCTTAAAATTTTTATTGAATGGATAGACGAAATTAAAAAAAACACCTAGTTACAGATTTGAGCGTCACTGTAGAAGTTGATCATAAAAAAAGACCTTAGAGTTTAAGAACTCTAAGGTCTTTGTTGGCCCACCAGGACTCGAACCTAGAATGACAGTACCAAAAACTGTAGTGTTGCCAATTACACCATGGGCCAAAAGTAAATGCTTAAAATAGAAAAATTCTTAGATAAAAATAAGTTGGCCCACCAGGACTCGAACCTAGAATGACAGTACCAAAAACTGTAGTGTTGCCAATTACACCATGGGCCATTTTTTCTATTTAGGCGAGGGCAAATATAATAGATTTTTCAATTAAAAAAGAAATTTTTAAAAAAAAATAAAGAAAATTATTCTTGCAAAATAATTTTAAATATTCGAAGGCCTTCATCCGTGACTTGTATATTAATCCAAAGCATTGGTTCGGGCAAAATACTTTCAGCAACATCCGGCCACTCAATAAAACAATAATGACTTTGTTCAAAAAGTTCGGCCAAACCAATATTATAGGCTTCTTCCTCATTTTTTAATCGGTATAAATCAATATGGTGGATAATTTCCGTTGCAGTATGGTATTCGTTGATGATCGAAAATGTAGGACTAGAAGTAGCCTCTTTGACTCCTAATAAAGAACAAAGGATTTTTATAAAGGTGGTTTTGCCTGCCCCTATTTCACCTACAAATGCAATTTTTTTGTAAGACTTGACCAACGGAAGGCATTCTAAAGCAAGTGCTTCTAGTTCCTTCAAGGAATGGATACGATAGGTTTTCATTGTATTGTTTTCAAATTTTAGGCAAATATAAAAAAAGGTAGCCATTCTACTAAAAGAACAGCTACCTTTGATGATAAGGTCTTAATTGATTTTTGGATTAAAAAGTATAGGTAAGTAAAAACATGATATCACTGTTGTACAAACGATAGGGTACTCTAACTAGTTGTTGCTGATATCCTGTATCGAATACAGGCGTAAGAGCTTCACCTTGATTGGTTAATGCAGTTTGTTTCTCTACACTATTAATACCCATATTTTCTTCAGTTTCCATCATTTGTTGTTCATTTAGCTGTCCTTGGCTACTAAGGTTCAACAGTCCCTGATTATATTGAATAGCTATCGTAAAATGACGATTGATGTTAAATTCGATTCCGAGTAGTAATCCAAGGTTGAAGTTAGCAATCCCAAGTTCGGTAGCTTTGAGTTCATCGAATGCAACGTTAGAACTTTTGTGGTTTACAACCCAAGCAGCTTTAATACCAGTATTCAAATTGATAAATTTATTGAAATAAAACTGATAAGATAGGGGCATTTCAAGAAGGTCTAGGTGTTGCAACATATAAGACTTGGAAGCAATAAGTCCTGCATCATAGCGTAATTCTGTTGTCTCCAAATCAGCTTGTCTGTTGTTGCGACTAATACTTTTGTATTGAATACCCAAACGAATACCATGTCGTGCGGCTATTTTGTAAGAACCTGCTAGGCCGACGGTTGGTGCAAAATTAAATTCATTAATAGAAGATACATATTGACCGCTTATGCCGCCAAAAATGCTAAACTTGATTGGGCATATACGACGATTTGATAGGTCCGTATTAACGCCAAAACTTACCGGTTCTGTAGGGTTTTCTATTTTTTTGAGTTTTTGTTGTTTCAAAAAGGTAGAGCGCGAAAACTGATTAATAATTACTGTCTTTACCTTCTTAGAAGGAGGTTCTTCCGCTTCGGTAGTAGCAGGCAAATTTGTTGGAAATACTTGTTCAAAGGTGGATAATGACTGCCTATTATCAGCTTTATTCTTCAGTAATACATCTGTACTTGTTGTAATTACTTTCTTTTCTATCGGTTTATCACTCGATGTTTTGCTGTTCGAAGTTTTTAGAAAGTTATTAGATTCTTGATTAATATAGGCTCTAAAGGCTGATTTATCTGCAGCATCTAGTTGTACATTACGTTCGGGTATGTGATTTGTGTTCACCGAATTTAATGTTTGATTTATTTGCTCGCCTGATGAACTGTTATCGGTTTGATTGCTTGTAGTTGTTGCATTCCGTAACTGTTGATTGACTTGTGGCACAATTGTAGGACTATTGCTTGTAGCAGCAAGTTTTTTGTTGGCTGAAGTTGTGGCTTCAATCGTGCGTGAATTGGTAGTTAATGGCTGATCTACTAAATCTTGACCAGGGAGTATAGTAGTGCTTTTGTTAGTATTGTTTGTTGGATTAAGCTCAGAGAATCTTGCTTGCTTGGCTACGTTTGTAGCAGCAATATCTGCTGTTTTTTCAACAGATTGTTTGGCTTGTTTGCTAGTCTTTAGGTCATTAATGACGGTGGGCTGTTGTGCCAATTGATTACTAGAGTATATATTGGATTTGAAATAAATACCCGTACCAATGACCCCTGTTAGTATAACTGCCGATAGGATGGGAATTGACCACCACAAACTTTTGCCTGAACTTTGAATCAATTTTTGTTGATTCAATAAATTTGACATATCATCCCAAGCCCCGGGAACTGATTCAAACTCGTGACCTGAGAGTTTGTCACGTAGGAAATCATCGTTATTTTTGTATAAATTACTCATTATATTTGGTCTTTCTTCTGTTTTGTAATTGGTTTAACTTCGATTAATAACCTCGAACTACAAGCTCGCCTTGGTCTTGTTGCCTAATTAATCGTTGTAATTCTTTACGTGCGTTTGCAAGATGCCACTTAGAGGTCCCTACCGTTATTTCTAACATCTCAGCAACTTCTTTATGTTTGTATCCGTCTACAACATATAGGCAAAATACAGCCCTAGAAGCAGCAGGAAGTTTTTGAATTAATTTGAATATATCTTCTACATTAAGGTTATTTATACTATCGTTCAAAACGGGTTTGTCCCGTTCGATTTCAAAATTCATTACCTTTCTGTATTTGGTGTGTTTGCGTACATGGTCAATCGAACAATTAAATACAATTTTAGCAATCCACCCAGCTAAATTATTGTTGTCTTTGTATTTGTCCAAAGAATTAAAGACTTTAAGAAAGGAAGCGTTCAGAATTTCTATTGCTTCCTCTTGATGTTTGGTGTAACGCATAGCGATACCCAACATTTTACCAAAATACCGGTCATAGAGTTGTTTTTGTGCAAGGCGGTGCCCTCTGAGGCAGCCCTCAACTAAGTCTTTATCGGTATTTTTTTTTGTATACTTCATTAATTGTAATCCTTTGATTTGTGTTGCGATTCAAGGTTGCCTTAGGCATTTCAAAGGGAGCTTTCGGTGTATCTGTTTTAAATTTAACGTTTTAGAGGTCACTTTGGTATGAATTATGAACACAAATACCTACAAATAATATAACGATTCGGATACTAAAATCGTTGGTGTTTTGATATTTTTTTATCTAAAAGATGAAAAAAAGTCATTTTAGAGGATTAGTTTTTAACTTTTGAGCAAATAAACTAATAAAAAGTTAATTTTGTAAGTGGGTAAAGTACCCTGAAAATCGTAAACATCTAAACAAATAATATTTAATTTATGCGATATCGAATTATTCTTATATTGATGTTGTTTTTGGGACAGCAAGTTTATGCACAAATTGAAGATGAAGTAATTGAAGATGAGCTGATTGAGAACAATACTGTGCTTAAAAATGATCGGCAAAAAAATAAAATTAAAAATTCAAAACGCCCCAAGGCTGTTGACAATATCTTCATGGGGATGAACTTCAGTTTTAGCTTTAGTACGCTTTTCTTTATGGATATCTCTCCATACGGCGGTTATCTTTTTGGAAAATACATCGGCGCAGGAATCGGCGGTACTTATATCTATTTCGCCGATTTAACGAGGCCTGGTGTCAATGATAATATTTACGGAGGAAGACTGTTCGTAAACCTACGTCCCTTTCCGGAAATGAGGGGGCTAAAGGGTGTTTACGCACATGTAGAAGGAGAGTATCTCAACCATACCTATGCATTTTCAGGGGCCAATGCTATAAGAGAATTTGTGCCTGCTGTGAATGTAGGAATTGGTTATAATACCGCTTTTGACAAAGGATTTGCTTTTACAACAGAGCTGTTGATTAATGCATTATGGTTTTCAAGGCAAAATAATCCAGGCTTGCGCAATGTATATAATGTGCCTTGGCAGTATCGAATAGGAATATATTACGCTTTTTAACCTTAATCAAAAAAAGCCTTTCTGTCAAACAGAAAGGCTTTTTTTGATTTATAAATGATATTACATCAATAATTTTTCGATAGAACGCATCACCGAGGGTTCGTTTACCTTAGTGGAAGGACTGATTGATTGGACTACTTTTCCATCTTTGCCAATTAAGAATTTCTGAAAATTCCAGGAGACAGGAGCATCGACTTTACCGTTTTGTTTCTTTTGCGTGAGATATTGATACAAGGGGTGCATGTTTTTGCCTTTGACAGAAATCTTAGCAAACATAGGGAAACTCACCTTGAATTTACTCGAACAAAATTGCTTGATGTTGGCATTCGTACCCGGTTCTTGACCCATGAAATTGTTGGCAGGAAAACCTAAAATAACTAAGCCTTTATCTTTGTATTTCTCGTAAATCGCTTGAAGTTCGGCATATTGTGGCGTTAAACCACATTTTGAAGCCGTGTTCACAATCATCAAAACCTTACCTTTATATTTCGAAAGGTCTACTTCTTTTTCATCAATATCTAACATTTTAAATTCGTGGACGGACTGCGGGGCATTGTTGTACAGCAAAAAGCCGGTAAAGAAAGCAAATAGCATCAGTTTCATGATTGTTTGGTGTTTAACTAATAAATGAATTATAATTTGATAGTAATAACAAAGCGCTGCTTAATTAGTTCAACGCGCTTGTGTTTTTTTAGGAAAGGTAAATCTATTTGGTAGCAAGAATAAAGAATTCAGCTCCCTGTCTAGGGCCGATTGAATTATAACAGGGTTCTATACGGACATCGGAATAAATTGAATCAAAATAGGTATGGTATTCTTTTTTAGTTCCCCCAAAAGGTGGACCTTCTTGCTCAAATACTTTATCAAATAACAGGCCAACAAGTTGCCCCCTCTCAATCAATAGTTCTGCTGTCTTCTCGGCATAGTAACCCCGTTTATTAGGAGCTATAGCGCAAAAGAAGGTTTGTTCGATAATATAATCAAAAGGCTGTTCGTTTAGCTCAAAAAAATTAGCGCAAATTAAATGCTCTTCTGGGAAACCGGGGTACTGTTGGGCAAAATTAGCTAAAGGTTTGCTAGCCCAGTCGCACAAAAAAACTTGATGGAAGCCTTTATTATGTAAATAGGCTGCTTCGTGGGCATTGCCGCATCCTGGTATTAAAATGCGGCAATCACGCGCTTCTAATTGGTCAAAAAAGGTTTGAATAGGAGGGGTGATTTGTCCAGCGTCCCAAGCTGTCTGACGATTTAGATAGCGATCTTGCCAGTAGTTTTTGTCAAGCATCATGGCCTTTTATTTCAATAAAATAAATTTGTTGGTACGAATAGCGCCCGAAGAACTTTCTGTTTGACAAAAATAGACGCCATTAAGTAGCTGTTTCAATTCAATCTGAAATAAACGGTAGTCGGTTTGTTTGATATGATGTTCTTGTATAAGCTGCCCCATTACATCCAATATTCTGATATGATAATCTTGTATTTTATCAGCGCCTAATTCAATATTTAAAATGCCTGAAGTAGGATTAGGAAAAATACGTTGACTTAGTTGCTGTTCGGCAATTTGTTGTTGACCGCTCAAGAGTGGTGCACAAAAACTTTGTACACTATCTAGAACTCCCCAAACAAATTTATAATGTAGCTCATTGCCAAAATCCATCGAAAAGTTTTTGTAAGTTACAAAGGTAAAAAGGGTACTATAGAAGGCAACAGTTCCAGTTCCTTGAGCCGTATTAGCCCACCATCCTAGGCCATCTCCACCACTATCTTTAACACGAAGCGTGTAACAACCATCGGTCAAAAATATACTATCCTTGTACAATGTATTGGCACTGAGGGTGCCTTGTAAACGCTCAAAAACGATATTTCCTGCTGCATCTTCAATACTATAACTAGTCTCATTTGGGTAGTTATTGGTGCGTAGGCCCATTAATAAAAAGGGCCATGTATTTACATCAGGTACTTCGTACTGACTGACTAAGCTGTTGTCATAAGGGTACTCGTCGACTAGGCCGTTTGTCGTCAAAATTCGAACGCTGAAATTGGGGTTGCTAAAATCTGCATTTTCCCAAATAAGCGTTGGTAAGTTGATTTCGGCCTCCTCATAGTAGGCTAAATTACCTGTCCAGTCAAAACTACATTGTTGCGCACCTTCCAATCCATATTCAAACGTTAAACTCGTTATGTTGCTTCCACCCATATTTTTGACGCGCACTACAGGATTGCCACAAAATGGATTTTTTCGTTGATGTTCTTCATGGGTACTTGGCGCAATTACATCAATCAAAGCAGCATCATTACTAAAATTGTGTGCCCCATAATATACAACATGCGCGTTGACGGTATAACTTGGTGTTTGACTACCCGACCATGTATAGTTTTGTAAGTCAAAATCTATACTGTTGTTTGAACCAGCCGTAAATCCATTCCATTCAAATTCGTGAATGTCGGCTTTTGACCCGGGGCACCATCCTGCACGATCATAAATCCATGTACCACCTTGAGGATAAATAGGGTTGTCTCCACAATCGTCTTTCCATATCATGGCATTGCCGAGTGTGACACCATTGGTTTTGACAGTATATTGCCTAGGACAAAATTCGGCGCAGTTTACATTGTTGTCAAAACCGTGTCCAGTTATGGTTGAATAAATTCGTGCGTGAATAGCATTAGACGGGGCTGCAGTATTTTTGGCAGTAAAATACGTTGATTCAAAATTGCTAGAACTTGAATAGCCTTTAGACCCTTTGTACAAGGTTTGAATATCCAGTATAGGTCTAGGTGGAGTACCCTCAATGAAATCAAAACGTAAACTGACACTAAATCCACTACTCCAGCCACTGTAAAATGCGCGCAGGGTACAAGTATCTTGGAGTAAGTGTACAAAATCGGTTACATCAAAATAATTACGATGTGTCCAGCTATTGTTGTAACCATTCGAGTTGTTGTCCATGTAGGTGCCGTAAGGGGTAATCACACGTCCTAACTCCATGTTTTCGATTACTTCATACACATTCCAAGTGGTATCTACGGTGAGGGGCATAGTGGAAACAGTATCTAAAGCAACGACTGTTGAGTCGAGATTGCCTGTAGGGCGTCTAAAATAAATCTGACTCGTGTAATCCCAATCACTGCATCCTCCAGAAGCACAACCCATTGTATAGGTCATTACTACTTTTCGATAGGTTTTAGAACCATCCGGAAAAACACCTTGTCGGTCGTAGTTTCCGTACCAAGTCATGTCTACTGCATTGTGGACAAATACAGAAGTAGTATCGCCAGTGGCAGCATTAGATTGATAAAAAAATACTAAAAAAAGGCCTGCTAAAATTAAATGAATAGTTGTTTTCATTCTTGTGGTGTTGTGTGTTATTAAAAAACTTATCAAAAATAAGCAATTAAATTAATTTATACTTATTTATTTTTTGAGTAAATTGTACAATTCTAGTTTTTTTTGTTAAAATTTGAAATTCCATTATTTTTGGAACAAAATTAGCATAGAAGTATTTGTAAATCTAAATTTTAGTAGCCCCACCGAAAAATCTTATAATGAGTCGTTTTCTGCTTGCTTTTTTATTACTATTTATGTGTTGCGTATCTCGGGCACAATCTTACCCAAGCATTACGAGCCCTGTGCTTCATTTCAAAAGCCAATATTTAGGTTGGTATTTGTTTGAAAATAATATTTTAAATCAAGTAAAAATTTCATTAGACAAAACCAATAATGCCATTGTTTTTAATTGCCCTAAACCTATTGACAAGGTTCGAGTAATTGTTAAACACCGAGGGGAGGTAATTATTGCAAAAATGGACGATGCTACAATATCATCCAACTTTAAAGTCATGTTCCCTCCAAATGCGCCCTCTCTAAGGTATACCATTATATTACAACGTGACAACCATATTTTGGTCGAGCGTCTCGATAAAACTTGGTGATTTTACAGGCCCTATCTTTCTTGTTACTATATTTTTAATTAACTTGCTCAATCCACTACTTGCGTCTACGTATTTAGTAGTCTATACTTTATTAGATGTTGTCAAAATTAAGGAGCATGCGACGAATATATCTTCAACTATTTTTTCTTATCCTAATGTTGTGTTTTGGAACAGCATGTCAAGATGAACTACTCAAAACATGTTCACAGGATATGCTTGATGAACGGGACGGTCAAACGTATTGTACGGTTACAATTGGTACGCAGCTTTGGATGGCCGAAAATTTACGTTTTGTTAGCGATAGTTCTTATCTGAATCCTTCCAATCCATCAACCGTCAATCAAGAATATGGTCGTTTATACACCTTTAGTCAAGCGCTAAATGTGTGCCCCGAAGGCTGGCATTTACCCAGTGACGATGAATGGAAGCAATTAGAATCCTTTGCAGGCTTGAATGCCAATGAACTAGACCTTAGCACGCAAAGAGGCAATACTGCTGGGGCACAACTTAAAGCTACAGAGGGTTGGGCAAGCAGCAACGACAGTAATGCAATAGCTACTGATTTATTGGGCTTTAAGGCGTTGCCAGCAGGCGAATGGAATCCAAGTTTTGGACCCTATTTTAATTTGGGGACAGAAGCATCATTCTGGACTTCGACGGCTTATGATTCAACTGGAGGGGCATGGATGCGTCGCTTGTCTCATTCAAGTGGATCCATCGAACGTAATTATTTTTCTCAGTCGCTTGGTTTTTCATGTCGCTGTATCAAAAACTAAGCATACCTGCTTAAAGGACAATAGCTACACCAAGGCCCCCTTTTTTTAGTGACGCTATGCATTCATTTTGTCTAATCCCAAACCTGTCAACCGTACGCCTCGAACATGCTCGAACTTATATTATTATCTTGGAGATATATTATTCGGCCTGCTTTACACAGGTATCGAACTAAATTAGTAAGCGGCTGTTTGTTGTTTGTGTGTTTTATGTATATTGGCCAGTCGAATGCCTGGTTTCGTCTTCCCTTTCAGACCCTTGATATTTACGAAGCCTTTTCGGATAAGACCCCCTTACTGCTGGAGTTTTCTGCCTACCAAAATATGTGGAATGGAGTAGATACGCAGATGCAGCAAGACCTTCATCGAATCGCAGCATTGCAACAGCTCGATCAAGATTTAGCTCAGTTTGATACTTGTTTTGGCGGTGTTCAACAAACAAATTACTTACAAAACAAACGAGTAGTTGCGGGTTTGTTTCTCCTAAGCAAAGACAAATTGGGATGGCTTATGGTTTTGGATGCACAAGACCAGACGAGCAAAAAAGCTGCTTTGGGTCAATTCGGACTAGCTAATAATTATTATACTACGCAATACCGAGGCCTAGAGGTGCATCATGTCGAGTTTAAGCAGGGTGAAAAATGGACGATTGCATGGTATGGACAGCTGATTTTGGCCGCGACTAATGCATTCGTTGTAGAATCGGCCATCAAGCAATTGGATGATATAGAAGGCAATTTGGCCCTGAATAAAACTTTTTTGGATTGTCAAATACCTACACGACAAAAAAGCCTATTTACGTTTTATATTAATTATCAAACCGTAGCTTCTTTGGCGACAATTATTAACGATTCCAAAAAGACAGCCCTTGGTGATTTGGCAGCGCTCGGTACTTGGTCGAGTTATGAACTGCGCGAAATAGAAAAAGGATGGATGATTAATGGTCGGATGCAACCCCTGAAAGAAAATCGATTCTTAAATGCAATGTTAGGGCAAAGAGCAAGACAAAAGACAGATTTAGGCCAGTATATACCCTCTAATTTCGCTTTTATGATGTACTGGTCTTGGGATAATTTTCAGTCGTTCAATCAGCAACTTGGAGGCTTGCAAGGGAGTGATTTTGATCAATATATTCGGCCGTGGATGGGGCAAGATATGGCCTTGGTAATCAAAGATCCGGTCGATGATCAGCATGCTTTTGCCAAAGATATGTTGTTGTTGGTACATTGTGAAGATACCGTTGAGGCAAGAATACAATTAGAACGTCTTGGACTAGAAAAAGGACTCCTTGGTCGTTTCTCTTACCAAAATCATGAAATACTTCAACTGGCATCGCTTCATACTTTCAGACCTTTGCTAGGGGCTACTCTAAACCCCTTACAAAACCCCTATTGTACTTTTATTGACCATTACATTGTATTTTCAAACGCTAAAACAACGCTAGAAGGCTGGATCAAAAACTACAATACGCAGCAGTTGGCCATCTATCAACAAGAATTTAAGCCTTTTTTTAAGCAAATGTCGAATGCTTCAAACATGTACGCCTTGGTCAACAGTCCTAATGCCTATAAATTACTGCATCATTTCTATCGACCAAGTATGAAAGCCAACAGTTTACAACTTTTTGAAGGTCTCAAGAAAATTTATCCTATTGGAATTCAATGGCATGCCCTTGGAAACGATTTTGCTATAAGTTTGTCGGCGAATCATCATAAGCGCGCATCAGAAAATAATCAAAATACGGCATTAATTACTTGGGAATCAGATTTGTTAGCCCCGGCTATTATCGCTCCACAGGTTTTACGTGTTCGACAGTCGACTGCGTGTATTTTGGTGCAGGACAGTCTAAAAAGATTGTATTTTTTTGATAAAAATGGAGACAATCTTTGGCCATCTGACCGTGTTTTGAACGAGGCTATTAATTCTAAGGTTTACGAAATTGATTTTTATGATAATGGAGATATACAATATGCTTTTAGTACCGCGTATCATATTTATGTTATCGACGCTAAAGGTCAAGAAATTAAAAAAATACCCTTGATAAGTCGCGCAGTAAATGGCTTATTGGTCAAAAATAGTGGCAAGGGCCCCCTGTTTTATATTGCATGTAATAATGGAATGGTGTATGGTTACAATCAGTTTGGCAAACCTTTGTCGGGATGGAGACCTTTAGAAGCGAACGGAAGGATACCCTACACCTTAAAGCATATGTCATTCAATCAAAAAAAATACTTTATGGGTTTAAATCAAGGCGGGCAGCTGCAGGCTTTTGACCCTAAAGGGGCACTTATATTTAGTGCTGCACAGCCTATTGAACGGGTGAATAATTGGGGACTTGACCCTACTATCGGAAGAGTTGCAGTAGGGACTGATTTGGGCACTGTTAAGATATTCAATAGCAAAGGTCAGCACTTTAGTTTTAAGCCGATAGAAACCATGCGTCCACCGATTGACTTTTTGTATACCGATTTAGTGGGCGACCGACGCAAAGATTATATTCGAATCAGCGATAGTTTGATGTATATTCACTATTATCAAAAAGACGCCAAGGGTAGCGATAAAATACAAAAAAAGGTCCTTTGTCGATTCCGTTTAGCAAGAACAAGTCTGTTTTTGAAGTGGCAGTTGATGGGAACGGAAACAAAATGATTGGCCTGTTGGATTTGGATAATCATAGCGTCGCATTAATTGACAAAAATGGTCAAATGCAGCCAGGATTTCCTTTGCCAGGCACCACAAAATTTACGCTTAGTGATTTGTTCGAAGAGCATGCAGCTACTTTGGTGGTGGCGAACCATCAAAAGGTTTATGCCTGTAAGCTTAAAGTTTCTTTTTAGACATCGTTGAAGAATACCAAAATGCCAATTATCAAAATAAGGCTAATAAAGTTAAAGAAAAGGATAGCCTTGAAGTTCGATTTACCTGTTTTGCCATTGTATGTTTTGTGGCAAATTTGGCATCGAAGGTGGTGAAATATTTTGGGCCCTATGATACCTCCCCAAAAGGTGAATTTTATTTTTTTATAATTTGTATTTTGACAATGATAGCAAGCTTTATAATTGTCGGGATTATTTCCAATCGGTTGATCTATTAGTTCCATAGTATCAAACACTAAGGGTTAGAATAATCATGGTATAAAGGGTGAGGAGTATCAATAGGGGCATGACAAATTTCAGCCATTTGTCGTAGGTAACTTTAACCATAGTCAAGGAAGCCAATATTAATCCTGTTGGGGTAATAAAAGCCATCAATCCCATGCCGTATTGATAGGCATCCACCACTATTTCTCGTTCGGCCCCTACTATATCTGCAAGGGGGGCCATAACGGGCATCGACAAAACAGCCATTCCGGAGGAAGAGGGAATAAAAAAAGATAAGCCAGCGTAGATAAATAGCATTACATTGGCAAATAGTTGTTTGGGCATCCCCTCGACTAACTGAGAAGCATAATACAATAAAGTATCACTGATGTGTCCATTTTCCATCAAAACCGTAACGCCACGTGCAACTCCAATGATTAATGCTACATTGAGAAGGTCTTTGGCCCCTAAGACAAATTGTTCGACAAATTCTTTTTCTCGAATCGATGCGACGAAGGCGATCAAAACCGAAGCTATAAAGAATACCGTAGTCATTTCCATAAACCACCAATCGAGATTGGATACCCCATAAATCATAACGACAAAAGAGGCCAAAAATAAGAGTAATATAAGGATGATTCGTACCGTAAATTTAGGAGCTTTATTGGCTGTTTGTTTCATAAAAAGGGCTTCAATAGCTTCTTTTTGGGCAAATATTATAGAGTTAGCAGGGTCTTTCTTTACTTTTTCAGCATAACGGATGATATACCATAGACAAATAATCATGCCGCTAACTAACATGAACAATCTGCCGTATAGGCCTGCGGTCCAGTTGATACCAGCTGCATCCGAGGCAATGATAGCACTAAAAGGGTTGACAGTAGAGGCCATTGTCCCCATTGCTGAACCAATATATATGGTGGCCAAAGCGACCATTGCATCGTAACGTGCCGCCAAAAAAACAGGGACTAAAATAGGGTAGAAGGCAATGGTTTCTTCGGCTAAACCAAAAGTTGTGCCGCCCAAAGCAATGAGGCTACTAATAATGATAATCAACCATTTTTCTCGCCCGCGCATGGCCCTTGCTAAACTCGAAACGCCTGCATCGAAGGCCCCGCTGTGATTGACAATGCCTATAAAGCCGCCAATAATCAAAACGAATAGGATGACATCTATAGCTTCCATAATACCTTTGAGAGGCGATTGAATCCAATCGATAAAGCCCTGTGGGTTGGCCTTGACTTCTTTGAAGGTTCCAGGGATGCCTACCGGTTTCCAGATGTCTCCTTCCTCAAATTTTTTCAGGTCAATCTTCATACCAAGGGTTTCTAAACTAGCTTGGTTGGCAGGGTACTCTTTCTGTTCTGTGGGGCTAATATGAATAAAATGAGCAGCTTTTTGCTCACTTGCTTTTATATATTGTAATTGATCGTATTTTCCTGCCGGAATTAGCCAGGTGGAAAGGGCAATTAGGGCTGCAATGATAAGTAATATGCTGTGTGCACTTGGAAATGAAAACTTAGATTGCTCGTCTTGCTTAGCTTGCATAAATACTGAATTAAAGTGAAATAGTGACTCCGAGAACCCCTCCTAAACGCAGTGGTTTCCCAACGTTGTAGGCCATTACAAAGTCGACTCTCAAAATACGAAATAAATTCCATCCAATACGGTCAATCCCCACATTGAATTCCATGTAAGGATCTTTTTCTGGAGTGTAAAGCAGGTGATAACCACTAACAAATTCAAAGCCCAGTACTTTTAAACCTGGAATTTTATTCCAAATAAATCCATTAAAATCGTGTTCAAGGTGAACTTGAACAAATCCTGAGGCTGTACTATATTCATAGTAGGGCAAAAGTTGAAAGGTGTTGAGGTATTCAGATGTTTTAGCCAAGATGGTGTGATTACCATTAAAATGACGATAGTCTATAAAGTATAACTTCTTTTTGTACGGAAACCAGCCTGCCTGAGCTCTAAAACTAAATAAACCTGCAGTACCTAAAGGTATATCTTCTTTTTCAAGGCTTATTTCTAAATAATCATAATCTGTTACAGCGCCCAATAAGGGAATACCTCGACGGTATTTAATCCAAAGGTCAGGAAATTTTGAGGGAGTGTAAAATCGCCGATTCGGATAGCTAATATATTTTTGTCCAAAACGTATACGCAAGGCCAATTCAAATTCAAGATTGAAGTGTGTTTTAAATAGTGGGGCATCTTTAAAAGGGCCTCTATTTATGTCTAATGGGTGATTACTGAAATAATCATTTGTATTTTTAGGGAACCAATTACTGTCTGTTGAATTGACTAGAGCAGATCGCCGACCGATATGCAAAGAACTACGAAGGTAAAAACCATTAAATAAAATTTGAGCATAGCTTAGTTTAACCCTCAGGTCATCATAAAATTTAGCATAATTCAATTTGCCGAGCAAGCTATAATAGGTATTCACCAACAAAGGAATCGGATTGTCGGGATTAAATTGTTTTTTGTAGCGTCCAGCTTCTATTTTTAGACGCGCCTTATTAATGGCATTAAATTTTATTAAACCATAAATATTGCCACGAAATTGTCGATCACCAAACGAATATTCGCCATCCATGTGAAGGCTATAAGAACTTCTTTTGTCAGCATTTATAGACTGTTTCCATTCAAAACCCAAGCCTATTATTTGTCCTTGTACTGTATTAAAATGTAGATTATTGGCAGGAGATAAAATACTGAACTGAAATTTTTTAAAACTATTTTGATAGGTATATCCCCCTAATAAATCAAAAATTTTGGGCCGGTTGGCCAGGCGGTCAATCGAATCTAAGTAGTCTTTACCTTTCCAGATTTGTTGTAAACTATCTTTTGTTCTATATTCTTCTTTTTCTTTGATAGTCAAAGGTACGGGGCGAATAGAATCCCAGTAGGGGGTCGATTTTTTGTTGGCATTATCGGCCACCTTAAATAATTCGGCAGTTAATAATTTAGATGACGCAGTGGCTTGTGGGCTATAATTGCTAAATACGCCAATAAAATTACCCGCAGTTTTGATAGCCAATAATTTAAGACTAAAATCAACTTCCTGTGAAAAAAGTCGCCATTGATTATCGCCAAGATAAAGATGTGTTTGCTTGAATCGAACGGTATCTAAAATTGAAATATTGATAGATTTACCTGTTGTGTATAAATCAGTACTGTGAATCGACCAAAAATCGTCTACTATATACAAATAACCGGCAAAAACGGCGCCGCTTTTGTTTTTGGGAATGACTTCTATTTTAAAAATCAAATGACCATTTTTGTCGTAAAATGAATTGTCGAGTCGATATCGATAATAGGCGAGGGCACCTGCGGCAATTGGCGACAATATTTTGCGATTCTCTATTTCAAAAGAATTTTTATAAAAACTCATTTCGGCCATTGAAGCCCCCGAGTTAAAACTAAAACCGTTGTCGTTACCACTCAACTTTGAAGAGGACATAATTTCTTTAAATTGCCCATCTTTGACATAGAGTTTAGAAATAGATTCGGATAAATAGACAATTCCGGTACCACTAGAGTCTAAGCCTTTTCTGATGCGAGATAGTGATTGCCCCATAATCGATTTGGGTAGATTGGTAATGGATTGACTTCCTTTTACATAACTATCACAGGTATAATTATTGAGTTGGTCTAGGTGAAATTTTCTTTTTTTAATTGTTTTTTTAATGATTCTGTAGGCAGGATCATCAGAAGCCTTTACGACAATCTCTTCTAGGTTATTGCTCAGAGGCAATAATATAACATCCATCACGGTATCTTGCTGATTGATTTGGATTGTAATAACTTGTGTAGTGTAGCCGATGTATTGAAACACCAATTGATGATCGCCAGGGGCCAAGTCAATACTGTAGATTCCGTCGATATTACTCGTGGTTCCCTTGGATGTTCCTTCGAGATAAACACTTGCAAAGGATAACAAAGCCCCTTTTTCATCCCGAATTGTTCCTTTTACTTTGTGCGCAAAGCAGTTGTTGAGTTCGATAAACAGCAGGATTAAAAACAGTAGGGATTTCATAGTATTGTTTACTTTCTTTTGATAAGAACCCTTTAATATAGATTCTGAAATTGAATATCTAGGTATATTGCCGCTAGATATTCCTTAAAATCACAACTTGAATAATAGAAAAGATACGCGTTGTGTATGCTAAGTTCTAGGGCAAAACTTCGGCAACCACAAAAATACTACCGGCAATCAAAATACAATCTTCGGAATTGGCAGCAAGTTTTGCAGCCTCAAATGCAGCTTTTACACTAGAAAAACAGTGGCCCTTTAAGTCAAATCGATTGGCTTGTTGTTGCAATATATCAGCTGACAGACCACGGGGGATATTGGCTTTGCAAAAATAATAAACTGCCGTTTTAGGCAATTCTTTTAAGATTATCGATATATCTTTGTCGTTGACCATCCCAAGTACAAAATGCAGTTGTTCGTATGATTGTTGTGCCAAGCCTTTCATCAAAAAAGCAATACCATCCCTGTTGTGTCCTGATTCGGCAATCGTGAGGGGGTGCTTGGCTAGTATTTGCCATCTTCCCATCAATTTACTAGTCGGAATCACAGATGTACAAGCGGCTTTTATATGGTTGGTGTTTAGGTCAAATCCATGCTGAATTAGTAACTTGCAGCAAGCCAATGCGGTTTGTAAATTATATTTTTGATAAGCGCCAATCAAGTCAGTTTTGAGACTTTGAATAGCTTGTAAAAAAGCTAAAGTCGAATCAAGCTTGTATTCTATTTGCTCTAGTGCACTATTCGTACGTTCTAATTGCACCAAATCGGCAGCAAAATACAAAGGGGCCTGTTCTTTAGCGGCTTTTTGTTCAAAAACATGGTCAGTAGCTTGCTGATGCTGTCCA
>CAJQQM010000158.1 GCA_905480485.1 uncultured Aureispira sp. | reverse complement strand
TGGTATTTTGTCGGAGGGGTCTTTTTTGTTGGGATGCGCGGCCCAATTTTGTAGATTGCTATAATCCGGTGCTGATGGGACAGGACTGTTTTGGAAAGATTGGTGCCCTTGTGCTAGGGCAAATTTGAAAGTAAAAAGCATGAATGAAATTGAAAATAGAACGAGACGCATGATTAATTTTAATGGTTGATTTATCTATGTAACAATATACAGTTAAAAGGGTTTAGAATGAATTAAATTGGGGTATAATTGGGATTTTAGGATATAAATAAGTCCACACCCTTGGAGGGTCCACACCCTTGGAGGGTCTGCATTATTAAAGCTAGGTCCGTTGTGCCTCTAGGCACAACACTTCGCAGTTCGCATACATTTATTCTCTTAGAAAAAAATGTAGTGCTCACCCTTGGAGGGTTAATTTTTTACATTTTATAAATATGATTGTAACAAAAAACAATTTTATGCCGTTGATAAACCTCATTACAAATCTAATTCAAAAATATAAATGGCAGCAAAAAAATTAATATTACTACCGGAGCATACCTATCATGTTTATCATCATGCAGTAGGAGAAGAAAATTTATTCAAAGAAGAACAACATTATTATTTATTTTTAGACAAATACAATCGGTACATCAATCCTATATGCGAAACGTACGCTTACTGTTTAATGCCCAATCATCTTCATTGTGTGGTAAGATTTCATGATACACCTGAATTGATTAAACACTACAAAAAAATTCGAAAAGTCAGAGGTCTAGATATAGATATTAATGACGACAGTATTGAAGGCACGTTACCTACATATCTTAGTAAAAGTTTTTCCAACTTATTTAATTCATATACACAAACTATCAATCATTTAGAAAAAAGGAAAGGTAGTCTTTTTAGACAAAACTTTAATCGAAAGATTGTTGGGGACGATGATTATTTACGATATCTAATTGCGTACGTACACAACAATCCGGTCAAAGATAACTTTGTCGATAGTATAGGTGAGTGGGAGTTTAGTTCGTATAACCAAATGAAAAATGATAATATGAAGGACAAGTTGCTCAAACTGTATGGCAATAGACAAACATTTTTGAGTGATCACAATAATCTATCCTTAAGTTATTAAAATGCCGATTAACCCTTGGAGGGTCCGCACCCTTGGAGGGTCCCCACCCTCCAAGGGTCTTTCAAAACCGAAACCGCAACCCCTCCGTCTCAAACACCCTTGATATCAAGCCCTTTTCTACCAAATAATCCGGCGTAGCACACACAATCCTGCCCCCCTCAAACAACAACACCGAATCAGCATACCGCAACGCAATATGCAAATCATGCGTCGACATCAGAATCAGCTTTCCCTGATTTTTAGCCAATGCCTGAAGGCGTTCAAATATTTTTACCTTATTAACAAAATCGAGATGTGCCGTCGCCTCATCCAACAAAATAATAGGTGTGTCCTGTGCCAAGGCCCTAGCCAACTGCACCAACTGCTGTTCACCGTCGCTGCAACTACTAATACGTTTGTATTGTAGATGTTCTATCCCCAAAACCTGTACGATTTCTTCGATAAAAACACGGTCTTTGTCTTGCAAACGGCCCATAAAACTAAGATAAGGATAACGTCCGAGGGCAATAAGGTCGTAAACACACATATAAGGGCTTTGCACCGCTTTAGTACCCACAATGCTCATCAATTTAGCCCGTTCTTTGATAGACAAAGTGCCTACAGGCCGATTATCGATGCGTATTTGCCCCTCGAGTGGCGCCACAAAACCTACAGTGGTATGTATTAGAGTAGTTTTGCCACAGCCGTTGCGACCCAACAGCGCCACCAAGCGCCCTTTCTCAAGCGTACCGCTAAAAGCCTCTTGCAACAAAGGCCTGTCGTAACCACTAATGATATGATGAAAAGACAACATATTATTTATACATTCAAGCTGTCTGAATTAACATTATTATCGCTATCTTTGTCAAGATTAGATTGATCCACAGGATAACTACGGTCGCCGGTGCTTTTGAGTTCAGAAATGCCAATAATCATATCCCCGGATTTCTCTTGAATTTGCGATTTCAAATCGGATTGCAACGATAAAGCTAATCTATTGAACGTATACTGTTTGTCGGTCGGCGCCGAATTGCCAGCTTGCAAAGTAGGAATTACCGCCGTACCACTCAAAATAGTAATATGCGAATCCTGCTGCTTAAATTCAAAGCCCGTTCCTTTCAGCTGAAAACCCTCTTTGAAAATTTCTATTTGAGCCTCTGATGTAATATCTTCTGCATTCGGCATGATGATATAATCGCCGCTGCCGTTAAAGCGGATATTTTTGCCACTATAAGACTGTGCGGCATTCATCTCCAAGCTATTATCAAACTTATCCGCATAGTCTAGTATTTCGTCGTTGTACTGATTCCCTACCCCTACCTTGACATGACTGTTAAGAAAAAAAGTAAACTGTTCGAGCGAAACTTGAATGCTATTGTCCGCCGCTTTTTCGTTCATTTTCAAGTTCTCAATCTTCTTGATTTGATCGTCCGAAACCTTTAACATTCGATTGATTTCGTAGATACGGTCTTCCTCTTCTTCTAGCAACACTCCGTGCTTATCAAAATCGTACAATTCTATCAACTCCTCACGCAGCGCTTCCTCATTATTTGCTACTTCGCGGGCCTCAAGTTCTTTCTGATTGCGGCTAATTTCGGTTTTGTATTTGATAATATCCTGACGTGCCTCGTTGATATCAGAAGCCATACCATACAAGATACCTTCTTGTTCTTCCACCAGGCTAATCAAGGGCAATTCATCTAGCAATACCTGCCCCGTATCCTGACGCCCGGTTTCTATAGCATCTATCTTTTTACCAATATCAATCGCTACATTATCTTTGCTGCCCTCAAGGGGCATGTCCATGTCGGTCAGTACAAGGTCGACATTTTCGTAATTTTGTTGGTTGCCGACCGCAAAATCTTTTTGCAGCTGTTCGACATACTCGGCATAGTATACCTCTTTTTCGCGATTGACGCCCTGCACAAAAGCAGCGCGTATCGATTCTTTTTGTGCCTCGGTCAGGCGTTCTTTCTTTTCT
>CAJQQM010000157.1 GCA_905480485.1 uncultured Aureispira sp. | reverse complement strand
ACAAAACTATGTATATGCGAAAAGAAGCACTAGCGGCTTTTGAGGAAATGCATCAGGCGGCAAAAGAAGCGGGGATTGATTTAAAGATACTATCAGCTACACGGCCCTTTGACGCGCAAAAATCTATTTGGGAAGCCAAGTGGATGGGCAAGCGCAAAGTAGATGGGCAGTTTTTAGACCCTACTGTACAAGACCCTAAAGCTCGTGCTATTCAGATATTGCGTTGGAGTTCGATGCCTTCTACCTCTAGGCATCATTGGGGCACCGACATAGATATCAATAACTTAGAACCCGAATATTTTGAATCGGGTCAAGGTTTGAAAGAATACAATTGGCTGGTAAGCAATGCTCCTGCATTTGGGTTTTGTCAGGTATATTCCGTTATGGACGAAAGTCGCCCATTTGGCTATCAAGAAGAAAAATGGCATTGGTCTTATTTACCTATTTCCAAAGAACTAACAGAGGCGTATGCTCAAAAAATTTCGGACCAGGATATAGCCGGTTTTTTGGGGGCAGAGTCGGCCAGCATGATAGAAGTAGTTAAGAAGTATGTATTGGGCATCAATCCTGCCTGTTTATAATCTGCCGAGAAGCTTATTTCGAAAATAATTTCTCCAAATCTAACAATGCAAAACGATAATTGCTGAAATAGCGATCTTGCAAACACAAAAAGAGCTGAGTTCCTGGCAAATGATAACTTAAGGGAGGACAGACTAATTCTTGTTGATTCAGATAATTATAAATCTTTTTGTTGGTTACACGCCCCGCCGAATCTATTCTTGTTACATTGGCATAGCCATCCGAATATATGCCACGGTTGTAAATTAAGTAGGTATGATTATTCTTGTTGCACAAAAAATGCGATAAAAAAACCTTTTGATTTTTGGGTTGATTGCCGTGCTTAAAAAAATGTTTGGCCCACATGATATCGCCGGATGCATCAAAACGAAGACTTAAAATATCATTACATTTAAAATTAAAGCTCGAAGAAGGTTGCTGTTCTGCCGAAAGTACTATACCACCGTCGGCCATCAAATTCCAATGTTTAAGTTTGTATGAACGGGCCTCCGTATCGGGCCTAACTTTGTTGCGGTGCAACAGTTGAGCTAGTAATTCTGGAGAAAGTTCGTGCATTTTTTTAACCAATACCTTGGTTCGGTCACTATTTATTTTGATAAAGAAAACACCCTTTTGTTGGTAATAACGTTCTTTAGAATAAAACCCAAACCATATTATATCTCCATTGCTGTCAAAGGTAAAACTGATTTGATTGAAAAAGTAATCGCCCATCTGTGGCTGAAAAAGCGCGTAATTATTTTTTTCTTTGCCTACAAAAAACAACGTAGGGTCGGCGGTGATGTTTTTGAGGTTGTACGAACGCGTTTTCCTGAAAATATCTGTCAGAATAGCCACTTCGCCCCGGTTGTTGATGCGTAATTTTTTGATGGCGACTTGACGTTTTGCACCTCCATTTGGTGAAAGATTGACGGTGCGTGTCCATAGTTGATTGAACGAACGGTCGAAAACTCGAAGGCGTATTTTGTTGGTAAGGCCCCGCAGACCTTCTATATCTCCGTCTTCTTCATAGTCGTATACCAAAAATTTGCTTTGGTCGGGAGAGATGGCAAAATTGCCGGTATAATAATTTGATACCATTTTGAAGGGCTCGATCAACTCGATAGAGTCGCCCGATAATGCGTAAGTTTCGGGCAGTATTTCTTCGGCGTACAAACTTACCTTATCGTGTGTGTTTTGTTGCTTATTCAAAACATAATAAAAATAAAGCATATACATCTTTTGATCCAACCGAACAACTCCGATGTATTTTCTGGCTTTGTCTGTTACTAAATACGTTTTTTGATGTTTTAGTTGTTGGTTATAATGTTCTAGTTCTGCATAATTAATATTCTTGGAATAGCGCAGTATATAATAACCCGAAGAATCATATTGCAACAATGTATGCGTTTTGGAGGCCCTTCCGCTATCTTTAATTTTACTTTTAAGAAGATAGGACTGACTTTGAACATAGCAAGGGTGAAAAAAGATAAAAAGAAAAATGGTAAAGGCAGTTTTCACTTGGTCGAATTTAATAAGACAAAATTTAATAGATCAATGGATAATCGTGTTCATATGACAATATGAACAATAAATGTGCCCGAGATGTTATGAAAGGGTGCAATAAGTTAGTAAAATGCTTTAAAATTGCCAATCCATACCCGAAAATTAAAGTTCTTAGATTCCTTTTTAGGGCTATGCAAGCTTATTTTGAAGTTTTTTGGATTGGGTTGGTCGAAAAATCTGTAGCAACTCGATGAAATTTTGATATATTGGACGATAGTTTATTTAATCAATTAAATTTAAGAATTACCGCTTATGACCTTGGGTGAAAATATAGAGTTAGCTTTCAATGCCATATGGTCGAATTTATTGCGTGCCGTTTTGACGTTACTAATCATTGCTTTTGGTATCATGGCATTGGTCGGTATACTTACCTCAATTGATGCCATCAAAAGTTCGATGGCCAACAATTTAGCATCGATGGGGACTAATACCTTTAATATTATTCGAAAAGGAACAGGATTAGGGGGCGGAAGACGCGGTAGAAGAAGTAGAGTAGGGCAAAAGATTAGTTACAAACAAGCTATTTCTTTCAAAGAAAAATATCAATACCCTGCAGCGGTCTCTGTGTCTGCATTAGGGTCTTCTTCGGCAGTAGTGCAGCATCAGACCTACGAAACCGACCCTACAACCATTATTTATGGTGCCGACGAAAACTATTTAAATGTTGCCGGTTATCAGCTAGAAGTTGGTCGTAACTTTACCGCTACCGAAACAGAACTTGGGCGCAATATTGTCATGTTAGGGACTGCAGTGGCCCAAAAACTATTTCCCAATTATTCTATCGCCAATATTGTTGGCAAAACTATCTCTGTTCGAAATATACAGTTTTTAGTTGTTGGAGTGCTCAAAGAGAAAGGTTCAAGTATGACCTTTAATGGGGACAAAATGGTTATTGTTCCGCTTCAAACCCTCCGTAAATACTTTGGTTCACAAACCAACTCATATAATTTGTCGGTAATGGTTTCAGATGCCCTGGCAATTAATCCTGCTATGGCAGAAGCTGAAGGTGTTTTTAGGCGTGTGCGTAAAATTCCTGTATCAGAAGCTTCTGATTTTGAAATGGAAAAAAGTGATGGTCTGATTACTTTGATTGTTGACAATACAGCAACCCTGCAAATGGCAGCTATATTTATTGGTTTAATTACTTTATTGGGTGCAGCAATTGGGCTAATGAATATTATGTTGGTTTCGGTAACCGAACGCACTCGAGAAATTGGAATCTGTAAGTCTTTAGGGGCTACCCGTCAAACTATTTTAATACAGTTTTTGGTAGAAGCAGTTGTTATTTGTCAGCTTGGTGGCCTTGTAGGCATAATTTTAGGCATCATAGCGGGTAATTGGGTCACTTTTTTTGTAGGAGGTAATTTCGTTATACCTTGGGGATGGATTGGCCTAGGTTTTAGTCTTTGTTTTGTGGTAGGAATCATATCAGGATTGTATCCCGCAATCAAAGCCTCAAAATTAGATCCGATTGAAGCATTACGGTATGAGTAACCCAACTTTCAATATTTATTGAAAGTTTTGAAACTATTTTGCAGCCTTTCTAGTATACATAGTTATAGTATCATTTTTTTGTTTTATCTTTGAACATTATTTAATTAGTTGTGTTCCTTATTTGTAATATGCACTTTTCACCTCAAATGCCTTAATTATGAAGCAGGGACTTTTAGATTTGCCTTTTATGGACAAAGATATAAATGCGTCTTCTCGTAAGAAAGACCATATTGAGCTAGCTTTTGAGTCTAAAGTTGATAAGTCGGTCATTGACAACCGCTTTTATTACGAACCAATTTGCGCTGCTCATCCTAACCAAGAACTTAGCCCTTCTTTTTCATTTTTGGGAAAACGTTTTAATGCCCCACTTTGGGTATCGAGTATGACGGGAGGTACAGCATTAGCCAAAACTATCAACCATAATCTTGCCCGTGTGGCCAATTCGTTTGGTTTCGGTATGGGCTTGGGTTCTTGCAGAGGTTTGCTACAAAGCGATGAATACCTCGCAGATTTTGATGTAAGACATCTTTTGGGCGAGGACCTACCGCTTTATGCCAACTTGGGTATTGCTCAAATTGAACAACTTATTGAAACCAAGGAATTGCATCTTGTTAGCGATTTGATTCAACGCCTTAAGGCCGACGGTTTAATTATACATGTCAATCCACTTCAAGAATGGCTTCAGCCCGAAGGTGACCGATTTATTCATGCACCAATAGATACTATCAAGCGTGTCATTGACGCCTTTCCTTCACTATCAATTATTGTTAAGGAGGTTGGGCAAGGTATGGGATACGAAAGTTTGCGTGCCCTATTTCAGCTGCCACTTGCTGCTATTGATTTTGCTGCTAATGGCGGTACAAATTTTGCTAAGTTAGAGTTGTTGCGTTCCAATCCTGTCAAACAAGCTATTTATTCCAAATTAGCCAATGTCGGGCACAGCGCTGAAGAAATGGTGTCTATTGCAAATCACATTATCAACGACTTAGGGGAAGCCTGCTTGTGCAAAGAAGTTATTGTTTCAGGCGGAATTTCTGACTTCTTAGATGGGTATTATCTAATAAATAAACTATCTTCGTCGGCAATATACGGTCAGGCCTCTGCTTTTTTGAAATATGCGAGAGGCGATTATAGTGTTTTGCACGATTACGTAGAAGCACAAGTAGAAGGTCTGCGATTAGCACAGAATTTTTTGAAAGTGAAATAACAATATAGAAGTTAAGGTATCATCTATAAATTCAAGATTATGAAAAAGCCAAAAATAGTTTCCGGTTTCTCTAAGCTCTCCAAAAGACGTAAAATGCTTTGGTTAGCTGAAAACTTTTTTGCGAATCCCGAAGAAGTGGCTAGAGAATTAAAGAGTTTTTGGTATGGTGACCCGCAAAAGCAAAAAATATTTGATGAATTTAGTGAAAATACTGTCAGCAACTTTTATTTGCCATATGGCGTTCTACCAAACTTAGAAATTAACGGTAAATTATATTGCGTACCGATGGTTATCGAAGAATCATCTGTTGTTGCCGCTGCATCAAGCGCTGCTAAGTTTTGGCTAAGTAGGGGAGGCTTTAAAGCAGAAATCATCTCTACCAAAAAAATAGGTCAGGTTCACTTTGAGTGGAAAGGAGACAGTCAAAAGCTAAAATATCTATTTTCGTCTTTGCGCCAACGCATCTTTGATGATACACAACATATAACCGCTAATATGCGTAACCGTGGCGGTGGAATTTCTTCTATTGAACTAGTAGACCTCAACCACCTTGAACCGCATTATTACCAACTCAAAATCACCTTTGAGACCTGTGATTCAATGGGGGCTAATTTTATCAACTCTGTACTCGAAGAAACTTCGCGTTCTCTTAGTTCTTTCGTTGGTGAACAAAAAGAATTCAATAAGGATGAAAGAGAACTGACGGTCATCATGTCTATCTTGTCTAATTTTACACCCGACTGCTTGGTGCGTGCCTCTGTGGAATGTCCTGTGGAAGAACTCGGCACCTTCGATGATGGTACCATGGACCCGAGTACTTTTGCTTACAAATTCGTCAAGGCGCTTCGCATCGCGCATTTAGACGTTCATCGTGCTACTACACACAACAAAGGAATATTTAATGGAGTTGATGCTGTAGCCTTGGCAACAGGTAACGATTTTAGAGCTATTGAGTCTTGCGGGCATACCTACGCCTCAAGGGACGGTCAGTATCGTAGTTTGTCTCATGCCGAAGTAAAAGATGGCATTTTTAGATTTTGGCTTGACCTGCCTTTGGCGGTAGGAACAGTTGGTGGCCTTACTTCTTTGCATCCCTTGGCCAAACGTTCTCTAGAAATGCTTGGTAAGCCTTCGGCCGATGAATTGATGATGATTATAGCTTCTACCGGGCTTGCTCAAAATTTTGCAGCTGTTCGTTCATTGGTTACAACAGGTATACAGAAAGGTCATATGAAAATGCACTTGATGAATATTCTGAACCATTTAGAAGCTTCCGAAAAAGAAGCCTTTGAGGTGCTAGCACATTTCAAAGACAGACTTGTTTCTTTTACAGCAGTACGCGAATTTCTTGTTGTACTCAGAACAAACAAAGCTTCCGTCTAATCCTACTATTTTTTTTCGACCTGATTTAATTTAGCGCCTTGTGATTGTCTCCCACAAGATAAGCTATCTATTTTTTTTGACTTTATGCTTATTTAGCCTATATTTGGTGCATTAGGGCTAATTGGGCCTTTTTTAAAGACAAAACCTTTAACATGTCGAAGAAACCTTCTCAACTTTCTCTTTTACTCGAGGATTTACCTAAGCCTCTACGCAATAAATTCATAGTAGTAACCGCCGTCTTCGTTTTTTGGATGTGCTTTTTCGATCGAAATAGCGTTATCGATCAATACCGTCTGCAAGCTACTTATCAAGAACTCCAAGAAAAAAAGGAGTACTACCAACAAGAAATTGATAAAACAGAGCAGTTCGACCAGGATTTATTTACCAACGATAAGACCCGTGAGAAATTTGTAAGAGAGCAATACTACATGAAGAAATCAAATGAAGAGGTTTTTGTGATAGAAGAATAAAACAAAACATTATATTTGCAGAAATAATCTAATTAATAAATTTTTAAAACGTTAAAATGTCAGTCTTAGTTAATAAAGATTCAAAAATAATTGTACAAGGCTTTACGGGTAAGGAAGGTACTTTTCATGCCAGTCAGATGATAGAATACGGTACCAATGTAGTTGGTGGCGTTACTCCTGGTAAAGGAGGGCAAATGCACCTTGATCGTCCTGTATTTGGTACGGTTGCTGAAGCTGTAGAAAAGGTAGGTGCCGATACGACCATCATTTTTGTGCCACCACGTTTTGCAGCAGATGCAGTGCTTGAAGCTGCCGATGCCGGTATCAAAGTTATTATCTGTATCACTGAAGGTATTCCTGTTCAAGATATGGTGCGTGTAAAAGCATTTGTGGAAGACAAAGACTGTCGTTTGGTAGGACCTAACTGTCCAGGTGTCATTTCAGCTGGAGAGGCTAAAGTAGGTATTATGCCAGGCTTTATTTTCAAAAAAGGTAAAATCGGTATTGTATCCAAATCAGGTACGCTTACCTATGAGGCGGCAGACCAAATTGTCAAAGCCGGCTTGGGTGTAACAACCGCTATCGGAATTGGTGGAGACCCAATCATTGGTACCACTACCAAAGAAGCGGTGCAGATGTTGATGGCAGATCCCGAAACTGAAGGAATTGTGATGATCGGCGAAATTGGCGGTAATCTCGAAGCGCAAGCTGCACGTTGGATCAAAGAAAACGGCACCAAGCCTGTAGTAGGCTTCATCGCAGGTGTTACTGCCCCTAAAGGCAGAACAATGGGTCATGCAGGTGCAATTGTTGGTGGACACGATGATACGGCAGAAGCCAAAAAGCGTATTCTGAGAGAATGTGGTATTTTTGTTGTCGATTCTCCAGCTGATATTGGCGCTACTATGGTTGAAGCCATTCAAAATGTTAATGTATAGTATAGGCTTTCTAAAGTAAATTAATATAGAGTTAGGTCTTTGGTTTTTACCAAAGACCTTTTTTTTTCAGAATTAATTAATTTTTTCTTCCTTAAAAGATCAATTATAAGCTTGAAGGTTCTATGATTGAATTAGCACCAAATCTTTAATCTTATTTTATATCCGCGGTATAATAAGCAAGTATCGCTTTCAGCCATGCTGTAGGGCTGCCTAGCTGTCCAAAGTGGCCTACATTTTCCAAAATAGTCAGGCTGGCTTTCGGACAAATATTCTGTTGGAGGAAGTACGCAGTTTGAACCTTGGCTACGGCATCTTTTTTACCCCAACAAATATGAATTGGTGTTTGAGTTTGGCTAAGTGCAGGTAGCCACCGGCTTGCTTCAAATTGTTTTCTATCGAGGATATAACGGATGGTTCGATGTACTATTTTTTTTCCGTTGTTATGCAGTTGCATAGCCCATAATCTATCTATTTCTTTTTCATCGAGCGGAACATCTCCGTGTGCACTTTTTATTTGGTGCCCAAAAATCCATCGGTTAGA
>CAJQQM010000156.1 GCA_905480485.1 uncultured Aureispira sp. | reverse complement strand
ATGTATCGTTTGCCAAGTACCATTTACCTCAAAAAAGCACATTTAGAGGATTTGCAATTGGGCGTAGATATGCGCTATGTGTTTCAACAAAACAACTTATTGTTAGAACAAGATTTTATGCCTTCTCCTCCAGCCTATTTTTTATTAAATTTCGAGGCTTCGATGCAGGTGATTTTACAAAATAGTGAGTTTACAATTTCGCTGCGTTTGGAAAACATGCTGAACCAATCGTATCGCGATTACCTAAATAGACAACGCTATTTTAGTGATGAAAAAGGAATAAATTGTATATTGGGTCTACAATATAAGTTTTGATATGAATACTACCACAACAATTACCAACTTACTCAAAAGCAGGAATCTTAAAAAAACAACCACTCGGGTTGAATTACTTACCGCGGTGATGCACTATGGCAGTGCAATGCCTTTTTCGCAGCTGCAACAACAATTGAATAATACCGACCGAATCACCCTGTACCGTACCCTCAAAACCTTAGTCGACAAAGGCGTGATTCACAAGGCCTACTTTAGTCAGGAAGAAACCTATTATGCCCTATGTGGTACTACTTGTTCGCATCAAGTGCATCAGCACGACCACATTCATTTTAAGTGTACTAGCTGTTCAGCGGTTAGTTGTGTTTATCTAGAAGAAGCACCCAAGTTTACACTTAAAGATATGCACGTTCAATCCATAAACATCAATGCTGAAGGGATTTGCAAAGCTTGTATGACGGTGGGCTAGGGCTAGTCGATGCTTTCGTAGGTTAGCTAATCGCTCAAACCCTGACGGTTTCTAGTTCGTTTCTCCTATCAACAGATTTAAATAAATACTTGTTTCTTCCACTAAAATTATGTAGATTTACGAGGCGTATTACCCACTTTAGCAATTTAGCTGACTTGGACCGACTATCTATCACATAAATAACGACAAGCGTGGCATTCAAAATCATCCAAAAAATAAAACCCGACCAAATACAGGATAAAAGCCTGGATGTGGGTTTTCTTAAAAAATATTATCGGCAATTGCAGAAAATGCTGGTCATGAAAACGGACCCTCAAAATCCGACGGGGTATTTTTTCTGTGCCGACTATAGCGATGGCGAAGATTTACTTGTTATGGGCAATCAGACGCCTGCTTACCTCAAGGTATTTAGGGCAGCGGGCAAAGGAAAAGACGGCTTTGACAAAAAAAATGTTTCGATTGGAAATTGCTTTATCCTGATAGAGGGCAACAAAAAAGTCTTGTGTGTGTTGCCCAACCCGTCCTTGGCGAAGGGCAAAAAAATGTTGGTACTAAAAGCCCTCAAAAAGCTTCGGAAGTCAGCTATGAAACAAATAGCAGAAATCCGTTGGTTGAACGCCCCGCTTGTTCAGGAGGAGGAAGCAATAGAAACGTCTGATGCTTCGTCTTCACAAAATCAACCTGCAACCTCGTCGGCTACGTCTAAAGGTACTGCTTCAAAAGATGCGTCCAAAACAGCGACTCCTGCAGTAGGCAAAGAAGAGATTGTAAAGAAGACCAAAGAACTACAAAAAGGCATTAAAAAGTTGAAAAATGACATAATGCCCCGTTACAAAAAGAAAGAAAGCACCGAACGCGATGCAGCCTTTGTCAAAGCCTTGCGCAAGGCAGGTAATTTATTTTTATCCAAATTATTATTGGCCGACCCCAAATTAGTCGCCAAATTTTCGGCGCAACGTGCACAGCTTCAGAAAGGGATTCCACAGTGGGAAGCTCTTGAAAATAAGATTTTAGGACAAAAAAATGATGTGGCCACACAAGGGTCAATGCGCGAAGAACTAAAAGCGACCGTGCAGCGCATGAATGAAACGCGCGCAACCATCAAAACCCTACTCAAAAAGGTGAATTTTAAAGCCTTGAAATAAATTTTATCAGAACAATCATTTATCAATAAACTGATATAGTCAGTTGAAAATACACTATTATGGCAGATTTGGATTTTGACTTTGAAGCATTAAAAGCCTTGAAAATCAATCAATACAAAAAAGAACACCTCAAACCAGCATTGTTCAAAAAATGCAAAGGGGCTATTATTTTTACCGACTACAAAATGGCCGGCAAAAAAACGCCCTGTATCCTAGTACCTTTCAAAAAGCTACCGATTGCTGCCAAAACATTCAAGATAGTAAAGAAAAACAAAGAACATCTTCTCAAAAAAACAGCTTTTGCTTCGCTTAGTTTTACCGTTACCGAAGGGGGCAAAACTCTAGTAACTATCGAACTAAAAAAGGGAGGACTTACAGCCGAAGTACTGACGGCCAAAGCGGCTCAATTATTTGGTGAAATTAAAATGGAATACAAAGTAATAGGTTTGCCCGACGAAGGTGAAACGGCAAGTGATGCTAGCGAAACAAGCACAGACCCAGCGCTAGTTCGTAAACAGGCGGCCAATATAGCAGCAATTTTCAAGGCTTTTGTATCCACCGAATGGGCAGCTATCAAAGAAAATAGTAAATCTGCCAAGGCAATCATGAACGCTAGCAACAAGGGGCACAAAATAGCCACTAAAATGTCGAATTGGCTGTCGGATAATGCCGATAACAACGATGCGTCTCTTGAACTAACGGCTATTACTAGCTATCAGGAGAAACTCAATAGCATGCTTGACAAGATAAAACCGTCTGTAGATAAAATAAATCAGTCTTCAGCAGGCAAACCGATCGAACTAGAAACAATATCGATTGATATTTCGTCAAAAGTAAATGACCTGATTCAAAACTTTGCACAAGAGATTGACCAGGTAGATGGTTTGATGGAGGCCCTAGATGCCCTAAAATAAAAGGATACAATAATTAGACTCAAAATAATAAAGGACTATTCTTCGGGCTAGTCTTTTTTTTGTGCCCACCTTTACGTTTTTCAAATTGTAAAATATCTTTAGGGATTGCCAAAATTCCACAAAAAAAGTTTAATTTGGCGCCATCAACAGCAGTTTGCTGCCGCAACAATTTTAGGCCTTATTTTAAGAGTCAATCTTCAATTATTATTATGAAATTAGGAATCATCAGAGAAGGAAAAGTGCCACCCGATTCAAGGGTTTTGTTTACACCACAGCAATGTGTCGATTTGCAAAATAAATACCCCATACAATTTGTGGTTCAGCCTTCCGAAGGACGATGTATCAAAGACGAAGCTTATCAAAAGGCTGGTATTTTATTGAGCGAAGATGTGTCAGATTGCGCGGTATTGATGGGCATCAAAGAAGTACCTAAAGAACAGCTGATTCCTAACAAAAAATACTTCTTTTTTTCGCACACTATCAAAAAACAAGCTTATAACAAGGCTTTGTTGCAAAAGATATTGAAGGAAAATATTACCTTGATGGACTACGAAGTACTCACTAATACCAACAAACAACGAGTAATCGCTTTTGGTCGATTTGCCGGTATTGTGGGCGCACACAACGGCATGATGACCTACGGACGTCGAACCAAGGCTTTTGATTTGCAGCAAATGCATCAATACGACGATTATGCGGCCGCTATTGCCTATTACAAAACCCTGCAATTTCCAGCGATGAAAATTGTCTTGACGGGAACCGGAAGAGTAGCAAATGGCGCGGCAGAGGTATTCGACCACATGGGTATTCGCAAAGTCAGCCCCGCCGATTTCCTCCATAAAAACTATGAGGAGGCCGTCTATACGCAACTCGATTGTCAAGATTATGTTGCGACCAAAGATGATTCCGAATTCGAATTGTTCGATTTTTTCAAAAATCCTGGCAATTATCAATCCATTTTTGCCCCCTATACCAAGGTAGCTGATTTGATGGTCAACGGTATCTATTGGGATAATGCCGCCCCTTCTTTCTTTAGCAAAGAGGATATGAAACAAAGTGCTTTCAATATTAAAGTCATTGCCGATGTGACCTGCGATATTGCACCGGTGGCCTCTATTCCGTCTACTTTATACGCGACCACAATAGCCAAGCCCGTGTTCGGCTACGACCCGGCCACGGAGTCGGCCACCGAACCTTATCAGGCACATACGGTCGATATGATGACGATCGACAACTTACCCAACGAACTGCCCAAGGATGCTTCTAAGTCGTTTGGTGAACAATTTACAACGCATGTTATCGAAGAACTTTTGGGCCTCAAAGATAGCGGTATGATTGAACGGGCAACGATTGCCAAAGAGGGGCAGCTAGGGCCGCATTTTCAGTATTTGCTGGATTATGTAGCGGATTAAACTGTTTATAGCAGTTTATTTGGTTTTTTCGAAGACCATCATGTTGCCATTGTTGACACCCACGAGGTAAAGTTCTTTGCCTTTTACGGTTATTTTTTCGATCGATTTGCAGTTGTCCCAGGCAAAAAAGCCCGATTCGTGGGGCGGTATCGACTCGAAATTGCCCTTGCCGTCGCCCATCAGCACTGCGCCTCTTCCGGCATCGTACCGAACGGTTTCTACTTCGGTGTTGTACATATTGCCGACTAACATCAAATCGAGGTGGCCATCTTTGTTGAGGTCTTCGATGTGCATATCTAGGGTAGGCGAAAATTGTGCTTCAACGGGCAGCGGACGCATCTCAAAATTGCCCTTGCCGTCGTTCAGAAAAACAGA
>CAJQQM010000155.1 GCA_905480485.1 uncultured Aureispira sp. | reverse complement strand
CCTTTTATTCCGAAAAAAATAAATTTCAACAATTTCAATCCCTTGATTTTATGGGGATGATGGCTGTAGCTGCCGCAGGTATAAGGGGAGGATTTATGCAAATGTCTAATGGGGCTAATTTGGCTTTTGAAAAAAAAGCATTTGAGACCGTAAAGGGCTATGAAGGGCACGAACATCTTGCCTCCGGCGACGATATGCTTTTGATGGAAAAAATTGCCAAGCGATATCCAAAGCAGCTTGGTTTTTTGAAACAATTACAAGCACAAACTAAAACAAAACCTCCGCAGGGAGTTTCTGCTTTTGTCGATCAACGAATTCGTTGGGCCTCCAAATCATCCTCTTATTCTAGTTGGCAGGTCAAATTTATTTTATTAATGGTTTGGTTACTGTGTTTATCTATTCTAATGGATGCTGTACTCGTTTTTTGGAACAGTAGTTTTCTTTATTTAGTAATCTTCAAATTAGTCTTGAAAGCTTTAGCAGATTTTTATTTTTTGAATACGATGGCTGTTTTTTTTAAAAGAAAATCGTTGATGAAGGCCTTTGTACCCTCCTTTTTTTTTCATTGTACTTATATAATTTTGATTGGATTTTTGGGCAATCTTCGAAAAGAATACCGCTGGAAAGGCAGAAAAACAAGATAAATAAAGACTTGTGCAAATTGGGCTTGTTCAAAAAAACAGGCTATTTAAAGCTATCTTTACTCGCCAAGCCAATTGTATATTTTGCAATGTCATTTATGCTTTTCCTTAGCTTTCTATTAGCTTCTTGTCAATGGCTTTTGTGTTCAAAATCATTAAAGCTACAACGGAACCTTTAAACATCAAAGTAATTTTTTTGATTGTAATCCTGATTGAACAGGTCAAAACTGCAGTCAATGATGATTGATTGCGGTCTACGTTAATAGTGCTTATTATTCTGCCCCAAAAGCCACAGCATTTAGTATTCTCAACAGTCCTTCGGACCCTTAGTCTGATCTGATTACACTGTTGCCTCTCGTACTTTAGCGGATGGAATTGATACCAAATTTACAGCCGATATACACGATGATTCTAGCTTGGTCGGACTTTGACTGAGCATTAGAAAGTGGCTTTTTGCTGCTGTGAATGATGTTATGCCGTAGGGTTTATGTTGAAAAGCAATGGGTGAATAAAAAAACTTCAGCTCATTTGAACTGAAGTTTTGTGCCCCGAGGGGGAATCGAACCCCCACTCCCTTGCGAGAACTGGATTTTGAATCCAGCGCGTCTACCAATTCCGCCATCAGGGCGATGCTATATTGGTATCTTAGCATCGCAAATATACACTAACTTTTAGTTTTTGCAAAAAAATATCTTTTTTATTTAAGGATATTTCTGCTGTTATTCTATAGAATTATTGATGATAGATAGAACAAGGTCCTTGGTCAGTTTTTGGCCTGCAGCTAATGTCTTTATTTTAGCATAGTCAAATCTAAAAGTACAACCCTTTTGCCATCTTGAACATCCATAAGCTAGTTGGCCACGAATTACATCGCCTTGCGTACATTTGGGGCAGTTTATTTTTGATTCTTGTGGAGTGGCTACCTTTTGTGTAGCCTCAAAAACAACTTGAAATGTAGCATCCAGAATTACTTTACCCTGGGTTTTTTTACCATTTTCTTTAAATCCTTTAAGCGAAACAGTACTCTTTTTTTGTACCAAACGAATCACTTGGGCTGTCGAGATTTTTTTTGATCTTATGACAAAAGGTATTTTGAAAGCACAGCCTAATTTCCACTGACTACATCCATAGTTCTCCTTTCCTTTTAGCAATACTCCTTGCCCGCATTTGGGACAAGCGAGTTGCTCTACATGTGTAGGCTTTGTTGTTTTTGCTGGCGTTTTTTTAGCTTGTTTTTTTTCGGTGCTTGGCGCGGCAATTCGCGGAGTGAGTTGGTCTTCTTTTACTGTTTTTACCAGTTCATGTACCATTTTTTTCATGTCTTGAATAAACTGACCCGCTTTGTAGTTTCCGCCTTCAATTTCTTTAAGTTGCTTTTCCCATTGTCCGGTAAGTTCAGCCGATTTTAAAAGAGGATGTCTAATGGTTTGTATAAGTTGAATACCCGTTTGAGTGGGTATTAATTGTTTTTTCTTGCGTTGAATATATTTTCGCTTATGTAAGGTTTCGATTATATTAGCACGGGTTGATGGCCGCCCAATTCCATTGATTTTCATCAAATCTCTAAGGGCTTCATCTTCTATTTGCTTACCGGCTGTTTCCATGGCCCTCAGTAAGCTTGCTTCACTGTATTGTTTGGGAGGTTTGGTCTGTTTTTCTAAGAGCGAGGGCTTGTGGTCTCCCGATTCGCCCACGACAAAATTTGGTAATATTTTATCTTCTTCTTTGGCTTGTTTGTTGGTAGAACGAGGAAAACAGACCCGCCATCCAGGCGCCAAAATTTCTTTCCCGCTGGCCTTAAAGGCAATTTCAGCCACTATTCCAGTAACGGTTGTATTCGAAACTTTGCAGGCAGGATAGAATGCTGCAATAAACCGCCGACAAATAATATCATAAACTTTTAATTCATCTTGATGCATACTTCCTTGGTATCCTGTCGGAATAATTGCGTGGTGGTCGGTTACTTTTTTGTTGTTGAATACCTTTGTAGATTTTGGTATCGCTTTTTTTAGCAAGGGCTGTGTAAGTGTTGCATAATTGCTTAGCCGTTTTAGGGTAGGGGCCACCTTAGGGTACATATCATCGGGCAAAAATGTAGTATCTACTCTAGGGTAGCTTACCAGTTTTTTCTCATATAATTTTTGGACCAGTTTAAGCGTTTGGTCGGCGGTAAAACCAAATTTACTATTACAATACACCTGTAAACTGGTTAAATCGAAAAGTTTGGGAGGATATTCGTTACCATTTTTTTGCCGAACATCTTTTATTACGAAGGGTTCTCCTTTTATTTTATCCAATAAAACCGTCCCTTTTTCCTTTCGATCGAAACGGCCCTCAGAATAGTTGAAGCTAGCTTCACGATAAATAGTTTGTAATTCCCAATAGGGCTGAGGTTCAAATTTTTCTATTTCTAAGTAGCGATTAACAAGCATTGCAAGGGTGGGCGTTTGTACCCGTCCAATCGACAATACTTGTTTGTATGCTCCATACTTTAGGGTAAACAACCGGGTGGCATTCATCCCCAATAACCAATCTCCAATAGCCCGAGAACTTCCTGCATAGAATAGATTGTCAAAGTCGGCAGCATCTTTTAAGTTTTTGAATCCGTCTTTAATTGCTTCAGGCGTCAACGAAGATATCCACAGGCGTTTAACGGGTCCGTGATAATTAGCTTGTTTGATGACCCATCGTTGAATCAATTCACCCTCTTGTCCTGCATCGCCACAATTAATCACCAAGGTTGCCGTTTTAAAGAGCTTTTCAATGACTTTAAATTGTTTTTTTACCCCTTTATTATCAATTAATCTAGTCTCAAATTTGGCAGGTAGCATTGGAAGACTCTGCAAGGACCAAGATTTCCACTCAGGATGATAATTATCGGGGGTGTATAAGGTGCAAAAGTGTCCGAATGTCCAGGTAACAGCAAGGCCATTGCCTTCAAAAAAGCCATCTTTTTTATGATTTGCACCTAAAATTTTAGCAATTTCTCGAGCAACACTCGGTTTTTCAGCAATACATACTTTCATAAGATAGGTGGAACGTTATTAAAAATTATTGGGCAACAAAAACACAAATTAATTAATTATTAATTATTCAAAAATCAAATCAAGGGTTTGCAACATAGCCTCTAATTGATTAAAGTAACAAAAATGTTCTAATTCATAATCGACCAAACGGGTATAATTATCTAGCAGATCGTCTTCAAGGTTTTGAATGCTTTTTAAACCGAATTCATGTTCTAGATTGTTTATATTTTCCGCCCATTCTGATTCATTGAATAATACAGCCTGTCGAAGCGGATAAATCTTTTGGAATAGGGTTTGTAGATTTTTTGGATGAATTTTTTCTGAATCTAAATTTTGCCGATAGTCAAAAAAAGCTTGTTTTAGGCCCTCGATCATTTGTGAAGGGTTCAATAGGAGCTGAAACGAAGTTTTTGTATAGTTTTCAAAACAATCGGCCGCATGAAATATAAAAAATACTTGTTGGCAATTTTGGTACATATGTTCTAAATAATGCCAGTAGGGACGTTTTTTTTCATCCATCCAATCTCCTTTCGCTATATCATTGGTGAGAAATACCGGCGGTACTTCTGTGGCTGTTGACTGTATCCAATGCAGTATTTCATGATAAATAATGAAATCTCCATAAGGATTAAGGCTCTTTTTGAGCAGGTCGGCATAGCCTGGAAATTTTTGTATTGGGTTTTTAGAGAAAAAATACTTAAACTGCATCTCGCTTGAATCCAGCAGCTGTGCCAGTATACCCGCTTGCAAGGCATCGAAATCTAGCTTTAATTGCCGAGTTGTTGACTTAGATAGGGCTGGAATTAAGGGCAGTTGATGCACGATGTTGTACCATTCTATATCTTTCCAAAAACGCCCTAGAGCTTCGGTTTTGTGCGTTGATTTTTTAACAAATTTAGGGGCATTTTGCTGAACCTCCACTAGGTTGTTAATAATCCCTTGCTTAAAATTAGGATAGGCCTCTAGAAGTGCTTCATTTTCGGCAAAATAATTCTTTAGCGCAGATTCTGTGGATTTAAATTTGTGAATAGATGCCTCAATTAGGATTAAATCATTGCCTGCTTTTTGAACAGAAGCATAGTTTCTATCAAATTCTTGTATAATCTGTGGGCTACAATAAATACGGGATTGATTTTCTAGTACAAAAGATTTGAGGGCTTTTTGAGCTTCATAAGGTAGCTGATAAAAACCTAGCAATACATTTGTATCTAAAATTAGTGGATATTTTTGTGCTAATTGATAGGCCCTTGTATGATGGTTTTGATAGATGTCACGACTTGCTGCACGCTGCTGCGAGCTTGTATTTTCCCTAAGTTGATGAAAAGAACATTCAAACATCTCCTATTGTTTTTAAACTTCTTGAAAAATAATTCGATGATGACA
>CAJQQM010000154.1 GCA_905480485.1 uncultured Aureispira sp. | reverse complement strand
CAAACAACAAAAAAATGGTCCGATTTCCGATAGTCAATGGAAAGGGTATGATTCTAAATTTGAAAATTATACCCACAACTGTTATACTGCTTTCGAAAATGATTTAAGCAATAGTGACAAAATTGGAATCGCCGCCTGTACGGGTTATTATTTGTACGCCAAACATGGCATGATGTTGATTAGCCAATTGGCAAAACAAGAGGCTATTATCAAAGAAATAGTATCGGCTATCGACCCCTTATTGATGATGAAAATAGCCAAAGAAATCTTGGAAAATCCTGAAGAGATTCGGAATATCATCGAAGATTTAGAAAAGCGTTATGGCTAGTTAATACCTGCCTTTTGTCTTACATAAAAAAGAGTATTCGTTGATTCGAATACTCTTTTTTTGATGTCCTAATTGGCTAGAAGCCTAGCTGTGGGCAAGCCCCTCAATAAATGGCTAAATTTTACATTACCTGAATTAATATTTCACAATTTTGCGCACTACTGATGTTTGACCATTGCTAAAGCTGGCAAAATAAACCCCGCTTAGCATCCCTTTGAGGTCGACCAACCGACCTTTTAAGGCACCTTGCTTGATTATACGCCCCTGCACATCCGTAATCGTATAGCTTGAAAGATTGTCAATATTGGTCTCTAGGCTGATAAAATCATTAAATGGATTAGGTGCTATGTTCAAATAGGGCACAACATTATTACCAAGGTCTTGAACTGTAGTTGCCGTTTCTCCAACTATCCTCAAGCCATCAATAGCGATATCCGAATCGAAATCTGATCCGGTCACCCCATTTATCTGAAGCTTCAGATTAGTAGCATTGGTATAATTCGACAAATCGATGGTATCGGTTTGCCAAGCGTTGCCTTGATTACCTGTTTTAGTCCATATCGTCGACCAGAAAAAAGAAAATCCTGCTCTAGCTTGAACCTGAAGCGTTCCCATATTGGCCCCAAACATATGATAGTCAAAAACTAACTTCGGATTGGTAACAGCCGTTAAATCAAAGCACGGTCCTCTAAGCTTGGCGAGTTTTGAGGGGTTGTTTGGGTCAGAAGCTTCAAGGTACAAATATTGAACACCCTCGTTGGCAGATGTTGGTCCGGTATTGTTAGAGGGGGTGGCACCGCTTTGAATCGTCCAATCGATGGCATCAGCGTTTTCTTGCATCCATTCTCCCGTACCATTTTCGAAACTTTCGGTATAAGGGAAAATGTTGATAGTAGAGGCACAATTAAGGGCTTGCTGAATTGTCAAATCATCGATAGCCATATCACCTTCCCAGGTCGTCGCGGTTGTGCCCTTAAAACGCAGGCGCAAATCGGTCGCATTGGTGTAAGGAATTAAGCTTATGATATTCGGAACCCAACCGTTGCCCTGACTGCCTGTTTTGCTCCATATTTTTGTCCAAGCACCTCCATTTAAACTAACTTCTAGGTCTAAGTCTCCGATATCATTTCCAAATAAGTGATAACTAAAAATCAATTCAGGGCTGCTTATTGTAGTTAAATCAAAACATGGGCTCGTTAGGATAGCTGTTTTACTAGGACTATTAGGGTTAGAAGCCTCCAAAAACAAGTAGTGACTACCATCTCCTGCGGCAGTAGGCCCAGTCCCGGGTGAGGGAGTTGCCCCCGTCTGTAGGGTCCAATCAAAATCATCATTACTATCTTGAGTCCATCCTCCAAGGGTATTTTCAAAACTTTCGGTGTAAGGAAAGCTATTGACAACAAAACAAGTAGGCGTACCCGCTTGAACCGTAAAGGCATCTATGGCAATATCAGATTGTTCAGCAGCAGCAGTTGTTCCTACAAAACGAAGTTTGAGCGTAGATGAAAATCCGTAGGCTGTCAGGTCTAGAGTATCTGCAATCCAGGTATTTCCTTGGTCGCCCGATTTAGACCAAACCGTTGTCCAGGTAACATTGTTGGTAGATACTTGCAAGTCTAAGTTGCCGGTAGCTGCACCATACATATGATACCTAAAAATTGCCTGCGGATAAGACAATCCGGTTATATCAAAACAAGGACTGCTTAGTAGCGCCGATTGGTTCGGATTGTTTGGGGCAGATGCTTCGATATAGGCATAATAGGCGCCATCAACAGCGGCAGAAGGACCTGTATTTGCCGTTGCCGTAGCCCCCGTCAAAATTGTCCAATCAAAGTCATCCAGCGTATCTTGAATCCATGAACCCAGGCTATTTTCAAAACTTTCCGTATAGGGAAAAGTACTAATGATTGTATCGCAAACTTTAATAATACCCACCGCACTATCAACACCACAACCCGGCATATCTGTTCCAATATCGGCAATCAGTCGATCACTTCTACCCGAAGAACCGTTGGTACATCCTCCCGTATTGTGAATAGCAACCACCAAATTGGAATTATAATCCAAGACAGGCGACCCCGAACTTCCGCCTTCAGTATCCGCCATATAACGAATCCCGTTCGCCGTAATAGTATTGACAATCGCGTTGCCGTTTGCGTCTCCGTTTAAATCCGTCAGGGCGGTTATTTCTTTGCGTCTGCCCCCCGGGTGCCCAACAATATAAATACGATCATTGACAGCAGGTGCAGCCGAACTGAGACTCAAAAACCCATAAGTACTAGCCGGATTCGTGGGTAATTGAAGCAAAGTGTAATCCAAGCCCGTACTCGTTTTGACGAAGGTAGAGGAAGCAGAAACTGTATTTGGTACGGAATTACCCGTTCCGTTGCAATTGGTATGATGATAGTTGAATATAAAATCGGTATTTGCCGCTTCAGTTGCACTACCGACGCAGTGATTATTGGTCATTACATGACCGTCACAACCCAACAACCAACCGGTACACGAACCGGCACCACCTATAATCAAGCGACAAACTGCCCGCCCTTTTTCGTACATATTGGTACCGTCGTAGCATATTGCAGGTTCTTTATCGTCCTGACCACATATTGCTTTGGTCTGTAATAGGGCATCAATAACGTCCTGCGGATATCCGTAAGCTACTTTGTCGACAGAAAAACCATGGTGCTGAGATACTGTATTGGAGTACAAGCGAATGCGGACATGCTCGTCAAAAAGCACCTGAGACCAAAAATCACTAATCATGGTCAAATTTTTATCGATTATTTTGCCTTGACCTCCGTATATGATTATTTCGCCACTATTCAAACCTTCAATTTCGAGGTAATCCCCCGGCGCTAAATCAAAATCTCTGAAATATATCTTGATGTAAGAGGCATGCTTGCTGTAAAACTCTTTTTCAAAAACAATACCACCTTGCCCTGAAGAATGATAGGGATGTGCTGTTTGAATAGCTACTGAAACAACGTCTCCAATTTTGACGGGTTTGTTTTGGCTTGATTCATCTTGAATAGGCGTAGTATTGACAACACCTTGACCGTAGGCAAAGCTTGTTATCAATATTAATATTAGGCATATTTTGTTCATGTTAAAATAGTTGACTGTTTTGTGGATAGTTTCAAAATTTTAAGACGAAGTGTGGTAGGATTACACAATAAATAAATTACCCGCAACATTTAATAATATTTTTAAAAAAATTACAAAAGACTGATACAAGATTCAAAAACGAAACACGCTTGTGCCAAACCTAAATAGTCTTACATTAAATGGCATCTAGACAGGACAATTAACTCAGGTATGCGTACCAATAAATAGCTTCTCATAAAGGTCTGCTGCAAGAATAAGTATTAATGGCATTAACGAATGCATAAAAGAAGTCAAATTAAAGAGAGTATTCTTTATGTTGTGTACTAAATCAACCATATTAACCCACTCGGCACTATTTCTTAGTACAATATTATTCACAAAGGTTTCTTTTTCGGATTCTAATGCTTAATTTAGGTGCTATATTCTAATTACATCCTAAACCATTAGCGTGAAAAAACATTCCGACAAAAGCAGCAGTGACCACAAAAGCGCCTTGAACAATTCTAGCATCCAAAAAAAGAGCAAGGGCAGCAACAAGATTCAAGATAATAGTGCTGAGGCTATACAAATGCGACAGCTTCAGGCTGGCATTGATAACAGTGCAGAAGTGCAACAATTTCAATCCTATAAAGAGAATATTCAGTTGCAAACGGATGAACAAACGCCCGTGCAATTTTTGGGTTGGGAAGATATTTTGGAAACTGGGCAAGAAATGGCCGACCAAATATTGGGTGACGGCACCTCTGAAATGATCATAAATGCCGTCGACCCGACGAACGGAATGAGCCTAAGCGAACGTACAAACTTAGTGTTGATGGCGTCGGCTAATGCTACAATGGCCAATATAACAACAGTGATGACCGCACTTGGCGCCGATGAAACCCTTATGGATAATGTGGATGAGGCGATGAGTATTGATGAATTCAATCAGGAAAATGCTCAAATGAAAACCATACAACTCCAAGAAAATGATGCTGCAACTGAAGGAACCGAAACAAAAAAGCCACAAGACAACAATACAGGATTGCCGGACGAACTAAAAGCAGGGATTGAAAAACTATCGGGCCTAAGCATGGATAATGTCAAAGTACACTACAACTCTAGCAAACCTGCCGAACTCAATGCTTTGGCTTATGCACAAGGCACCGACATACACATTGGGCCCGGACAAGAAAAACACCTGGCACACGAAGCTTGGCACGTAGTACAACAAAAAGAAGGACGCGTAGCCACTACCACGCAAATGAAAGGTGGTGTTAATATAAATGATGACGCAGGGCTTGAAAAAGAAGCCGATGTGATGGGGGCTAAAGCCTTGGAAAAAGATGCCGACCAAGGGGTACTGTCCAAAAAATCTAAAGAAAACACCAATTCCACCAAACAGCTAAAAGAGGGCGA
>CAJQQM010000153.1 GCA_905480485.1 uncultured Aureispira sp. | reverse complement strand
ATAATTCTATTTGTGGAATCCAGCTACCGGCAGGGTATTCGGGCAACCGTGCTGCTAGGTTAGTCCAGGTTTTGCCCCCATCAGTAGTTAACTGAAGATTGCCGTCATCGGTACCTACCCAAAGTATATTTTTGTCGAACGTACTAGGCGCAATACACAAAATACTATTGAAGTTTTCGGCCTGTGTGACATCTTTGGTAAGTCCACCTGATTGAGCAGAAGCCTTGATTTTGACACTATCATTTGTGGTCAAATCGGGAGAGATAATCTCCCAATTCTGCCCTTTATCCATGCTTCGATGAACAAATTGACTGCCAAAATAAATGCTGTTGTTGTCAAATGGATTTTGGGCCAAGGCAGCATTCCAATTAAAACGCAAGCCTAAACCATCGGGGTGCAAGGGCTTGATGCTTTGAGTGCGCCCCGTGTAACGATCAAAATACCCTAAACCACCTCCTTGAGACATGCCCCAACCAAAACGATTGTCGTCTTTGTGCAACATGGCATCAAAGCCATCCCCAAACATTACCTCTTGCCAATCTTCATTGCGTATACCCCCACTTTTGAGTACTTTAGAAGGCCCTACCCAAGTACCGTTATCTTGCATACCACCCATTACATGATAAGGGAAATCCATGTCGTAATTGATGTGATAGAACTGGGCTAGGGGTAGATTATCGATAAACTCCCAATTTTTACCCCCATCTCTAGATATATTCAATCCTCCATCATTTCCATCAATAATGTAATTAGGGTCATCAGGGTGTATCCAAAAGGCATGATGATCGGGATGTACTCCCTTGCCATAATCCAATATAGTTTTGAATGTTTTACCTCCATCTTCGCTTTTAGAAACATAAGACCATAAGTTCCAGATACGATTTTCATTTTGGGGATCGACAAAAATATCGGCATAATAAAAAGGCCGGTTACCAATATTTTTTTGGGAGACCAATTTCCATTTGTGACCGCCGTCTACCGATTTGTACAATCCATTAATTTTTGCTTCGATGAGCGCATACACAATATTGGGTTTGGATGGGGCAAATGACAAGCCTATTCTTCCAAGTTCACCTTTGGGCAAGCCTTCGTTTTCTGTTAACTTTTTCCAGCTTTTTCCTGCATCGTAAGACAGGTGAAGCCCCGAACCTTTGCCACCGCTTTTGAAGGTATAAGGTTTGCGCCCAAACTCCCAGGTAGCAGCGATTAATTTGTTAGGATTAGAGGGGTCTACCACCAAATCAGCAATCCCAGTAGAATCATTTACATAGAGTATATTCTCCCATGAAACCCCACCGTCTGTGGTTTTGTACAAACCCCGTTCTTTGTTTGGGCCCCATGCCGAACCTAAAGTGCCAGCAAATACTACTTTAGGGTTGTGGGGATGTACTACAATTCTATGAATTAGACGCGTATTTTGCAAACCCATCAATTGCCAGGTCTTTCCGCCGTCGATACTTTTGTAAATCCCTTCGCCACTGTTGTGCGAATTCCGTGGATTACCTTCGCCGGTACCTACCCATATTTCACTTGGGTTTTGTTGATTGACACACACCGCACCAATCGACTGTAAGGGTTGTTTGTCAAAGATAGGATCCCAAGTCATGCCGCCACTTGTTGATTTCCAGACACCTCCAGAAGCGGTCCCAACATATATATGCTGAGGCTTAGACAAATCGACATCAATACTTGTTACCCTGCCACTCATGCCAGCAGGACCAATATTTCGGATATTCATGCCTTTTAATTGCTGTACATCGACTTTTTGTCCAAAAAGAGAAAATGAATAGACAAATGCAGCGGCAATGAGAAAAAAACGGGCCATGTTATGTATGTTTTTACTGTAAAAAATAGGCTAAAATCTTTATTTCCATGTAGGATGTCTCAATATATCTAAAAACATTCATAAATAAAGTTCAAGGTTTATTTTATTTAACCTACTTGCCGACTATGATTCCCCTTTTTTACAATTCTTAAACCTACTACGATTAGAATTACAGTATTTAAGACAAAAAAAAGGATTAGAAGATAGTTCTAATCCTTGTGCTTAGAGCACTTTTATGCCCTCCAAATAACCGCTACTATTTATTGGAAACTACTATTTTTTTTAATGCCTGTAATTCTTTTTTCAAGGCTTCAATCTGACCCTGTTGCGCTTTGAAGGCTTCAATAAACAAAGGGTCTAAGGTTCCGTAAGCCATTTGAAGAAAACCTTCCTTGTCGGTACTAACAAAATCGGGCAAAACCGATTGAAACTCTTGTGCTATAAAACCATACTGAAGGGAGGTTGGACGTGAAGCGGCATAGCTTGTTTGTTGGTCGTCCCAAAAGTAAGTCACCCCTTGCAATTGCATAATTTGTTGAAGAACAGATGCACTATTTAAGTTCTTTCTATCTTTTTTTAATCGTCCATCCGAATTCGCCAACCAACTACCTGCAGCAGATTTAGAGGCATTCCCGTTTACTTCTAGTCTATTGGTTAGCGGTTCGCGGGCAACACCAACATTGCCATA
>CAJQQM010000152.1 GCA_905480485.1 uncultured Aureispira sp. | reverse complement strand
AACATGCAATCGGCAGATGTTGCCCTTGTATTCGGGACAAGTCGTTCGGTAAATGGGGTTGACGAAAATCTCTACTTCAAATATCGAATGAATGCAGCAGCCACGCTCTATCATCAAGGAAAAGTCAAGCACTTATTGGTTAGCGGAGATAATAGTAACCATCATTACAACGAACCCCTTGATATGAAAAAAGCACTTCAAAAAAGAGGCGTCCCCGATTCCTGTATTACGATGGATTTTGCAGGATTAAGAACCTTTGATTCAATTGTAAGGTCACAAAAAGTATTTCAGCAAAAAAATATGATTTTGGTATCTCAGCAATTTCATAATTATAGAGCCTTATTTATTGCTCAAAAAATGGGGCTTCAAGCCAAGGCCTTTTGTGCACAAACTCCAGCACATATGACCGCCAAAATGCATCTTAGAGAGTGTCTTGCTAGAACCAAAGCTGTTTTCGATGTTTACTTATTAGGCACCCGGCCACGTTTTCTTGGTGCCGTGGTTAATATTCGTGTTTAGTCTTCTATTTACGCGCAGTTTCTAATCGTGAACTAAGGCTTGAACTGTACATCAATAGCGTATTTCTAAAAATATAAAGTAACTAAACCAACCTTGATGTAAATAATCATCTAAAAAATCTTATTTTTGCCTTTGTAAAACAAATTATAGGATTTTGGGTCAAAAAGCTACTGTACTATATGAGTCGCAAATTGATGGTTGCAGGAAACTGGAAAATGAATAAAAACTTGATGGAAGCATTAACCTTGGCTTCTCAAGTAATTACTAGGGCAAAAAAGATGTCTGGTCAAGTTGAAATTGTTTTAGCACCCCCTTCCCCATATTTACATACTATCAACAGTATGTCCAAAGACCTATCTTACGTCAAAGTAGCTGCACAAGACTGCCATCATAAAACATCAGGCGCTTTTACGGGCGACATTTCTGCCTCTATGCTAGCTTCCATGAATCTAGCTTATGTAATTCTGGGGCATTCTGAAAGAAGAAAACACCACCATGAATCGGATGTACTCCTTGCACAAAAAGTTTCAGCAGCTATTGAAGCTGGCTTGAGCGTTATTTTTTGTTGTGGAGAACCACTTTCAGTACGAGAAAAAAAGGAGCATGAATTATTTGTACTCCAACAACTTGAAGCAAGTTTATGGCACTTAGATGCTACACAAATAAAGCAAATTGTTGTTGCTTACGAACCTATTTGGGCAATAGGGACGGGGCAAACAGCTACCGCTGAACAAGCCCAGGAAATGCATGCGTTTATCAGAAACTCAATTGCCCAAAAGTATACGCAAACCATAGCCCAAACAACTACAATTCTATATGGAGGTAGCTGTAATCCAGCAAATGCAGGAGCATTGTTTGCCAACGAAGATGTTGATGGAGGATTGGTAGGAGGCGCTTCTTTAAAAGCAGAACAATTTATTCAAATAATCCAGGCTAGATAGGTTTACTAAGGTTTTTTGGATATCAAATGTTAAAATTTAACTTTATTTTAAATATTACAACTGCGCAACCATACAAAATAGCCAAAATCTACGTTCTAACTACAATGCTTATTTTTTACTAAATATATAATATATAATTTAATTATTTTACACATACTTAGCGGTATCACGATAATTTTACAAGATGAAATTCTTTCAATCTTTTACTAAAAAGGTAGCTTTTACTGCCTTACTCCTCTTTACCTTCTTCAGCAGTTTCGCCAGTCACAACGTAGGATGTACGATTACCTATGAATGTTTAGGTTTAAGTCAATACGAGTTTACCATGACTTGTTACAGGGATTGTAATGGTATTAATATGCCTAATTCAACCACCCTAACTTTTGATAATAATGGTAGTTGTGGGGGCGCCGTAACCAACCTTACGCTCAATTCTGTTCCATCGCTCTCCGGAGTCGATGTTTCGCAGCTTTGTGACCCCACTTCTTCGACCTGTCAGGGTGGGTCAAGCCAAGGAACAGAGCAGTGGGTGTACACAGGAGTAACTGTTTTACCTGCAGGCTGTATCTGGACTGTAGGCTATTCTACCTGTTGTCGTTCTGCCGCTATTACAAATATTACGGGTGGTGCTACCTATGTTTCGACTACGGTCAATACTATGATTAACCCATGCAATAACTCGGTAGAATTTTCAAACTTACCCATCATATATACTTGTGATTCTGTCCTTTCGTTCTACAATCACGGAGCTTTTGATCCAGATGGTGATACCCTAAACTTCTCCTTGGTTTGTCCCACTACGGCCCTCAACACATGTTGTACCTACAATCCAGGATTTACACCAACTGACCCAATGCAATTGGTGCCTGGCACTAATTTTCAGTTTGACCCAGCTACTGGTCAAATGACGTTTATGCCTGCTGATAACGTTCCTCAGGTAGTGATTGTTTCGGTTCAAATTGACGAAATAAGGAACGGTATGATCATAGCTTCTACTACACGAGAAGTGCAGATCGTGGTTCTGACAAATTGCAACAACGACCCACCGGCAGTTGATTCAAATTCAATACAAGGAACAGCCCTTACAATTACCAGCACCTCCTTAGAAATGTGCCGGGGTAGTTTTGCCGAGTTTAAATTGGTGGTACAAGATCCAGATGGAGATTCTCTAACAGTTACTTCTAATATTGTTAGTGCGGTACCCGGGGCTATTGTTAATTTTTTATTAGATGATTCTGTCATAGATTCAGTTGTCCTCACATTTACGATTAACTCTACTAATTTAACCCCTGGTATTTATCCTTTTACTATCAATATAAATGATAATGCTTGTCCGGTGCCCTCTGTGCAATTCCTAGGCTATGCCCTTATTGTCTACGGTGCAAACTACACCAATACTATCTATTGCACCAATGAACCCGATCCAATACCCATCATAATTGGAGATTCAGTGGGCATTTTTTCCGAATTGATTACAAATCCACCTGGTCTTGTGTTTGATTCTATTACAGGTATTATCGATTTAGATTCTTCAGCATTGGGAACGTATCAAATATTATATACCCTTGATTCAATTTCTATTTGTCCATCCGATTCGATTACAGTTTCAATAATTGACATACCTGATGCGTCATTCATTTATCCTCAAATTCTTTATTGTCGCGGAGGTGCCCCGCCTGTACCTGTTGTGACAGGAACACCTGGCGGAACTTTTTCTTCTACCACCGGAGCTATTATAAATCCCTTCAGTGGCGTTGTTGACTTGGCAGCTTCTCCAATCGGGCAACACATTATTTATTATGACATAATAGGAGGGTCCTGTACGGCCCAAGATAGTTTTATAATAGATATTACGGAGTTGATTTCCTTTGAAGCAACTGCCAGTAAATTATTTATTTGCCCTGAACGCTTGGATACCATACAACTGGGTGTAAACGTGATTTACAATGGTACGACTCCTGTAGGGCCTACTTATTTATGGTCTCCCAATTCCAATATTAATAATATTAATATACAGAATCCTGAAATCTATGTTCTGACAGCTCAGGATTATGATGTAATTTACGATGATGGGATTTGTCCTGTTTCATTTGATACTATAGATATAGAAGCGCCATATCCGGTAGATGTTACGGTATCTTCCGATGTTGTTCTATGCAATGGAAATTCAGAACAAATTGGCGCATCTGTTCCTGTAACACCTGGTAATCAGGGAGTATGTAGTAATGGTCCTTTTGTCATTACCGTTGAAGATACTACTTTTTATACGCTTAATGTGAGTGGTATCGCACCTGCTATTATGAATTCAGGACTCGTTTCTTCCATGGAGTTTGTTATCGATATGAATATGAACGCTATGGCAGATATCGAACTGTATCTAATAGCGCCTTCGGGCGAGGTTGTCCCGGTTACTTTTCATCACGGTGGTTTAGGTTTTACATTGGTTAATGCTACTTTTTCTACTGTACCAGGAAATCTACCCTTGTCAACCTATACGGGGGCTTTTCCCCTTATGCCAGCCAATAGTTTCTTTTTGCCCGTAGGCGGTCTTACTGGATTTAACAACCTCGTTGGTGCAACAACCAACGGGAATTGGCAACTAATGATTGTACATGCTTCTGCACTCGGTACCAACACTCAAAATGGTACACTAAACCAATGGTGTCTTAATTTTCCCGATTTGTCGGCTACTTCCTTTGTATGGACCCCCGATAATGGGATACCCGGTACGCTAAGTTGTTCTCAATGTGATAGTCCTTTTGTAAGCCCCTCTGTCAATACTGTTTATACTGTTGTGGGGCAAAATGCATTTGGCTGCACCGATACTGCCTCTGTAAATGTAAGTATAGACACCTCTCTGCCAGCGGCTGTTACATCTTGTGGGCTTGCCTCTATCAATAGTGTTACTTTTAATTGGGTTCCAGTTTTTGGGGCTGCTGATTATTTGGTAACAATCGATAACGGTACGCCTCAAGTACTTGCTTCTACGACTGATTCTATAATAGTTACTGGTCTAATTCAGGGTCAATGTGTAACTATGATAATTATACCAAGGTCAGGCAATACATGTATTGACGGACCACCCGATACAATTGTTTGCTGTGTTCCGGTCTGTGGTATCGATCCTCAACCAATAGTTGCCAACGGGCCTACTACTTTTTGTTCACATGAATCGGTTGTGCTTAGTGTACCTAATGGGCCTGTATCTTTTTTGTGGTCAACGGGTGAAACAACACAGGCAATTACCGTAAATACGACTCAATTAGTAGGCGTGACTACAACCGATGTATTTGGTTGTTTGGATACAGGATCGGTTAATACCTTTGTATTGGCCGACCCTTTACCAGGAATAACCGCTTCTGGTCCTACTGATTTCTGTGAAGGCACCTCATTACAATTAAGTGCAGCCGCTGGCTTTAGTTCTTATTTGTGGAATGTTGGGGTAACGCAGTCGGTAACTGTTAATGCAACAGGGACCTATATCGTTACGGTTACCGATGCGAATGGATGCTTTGGGATTGATAGTATAGCAGTTCAGGAAGGAAGCCCTTTGGTGCTAAATATTTTTGGTACAAACACTACTTGTAACAGTATGTTGAATCCTGACGGACAAGCTTTAGCGGTGCCAACAGGTAGTTTTCCACCTTACTCTTATTTGTGGAATGTAGCAGCTCAAACCGATTCTCTTGCGGTTAATTTACCACTAGGAATACACTGTGTTACTGTAACAGACGCTAGTTCCTGTACCGCTACTTTTTGTGTTGGTATAAGTGAACCACCTGTCGATACAGTTCCTATTGCTGCTACAAACGTTTCTTGTTTTGGTGGCAACGATGGTACTGCTAGTTCGGGCCCGGGGTCTATTGTCACTCAAGTTACTTATCTATGGACTCCTTCTGGTCAAACCACTCAGGTGGCTACTGGCTTAACGGCAGGTGTTTATTGTGTTGATGTTTTTGATAGCTTAGGTTGTTCGGTCAACCGTTGTATTACCATAACCGAGCCTAGTGCAACTGTTACTTCTTCAGCATCTGTCACTTCATCTTATACTAGTGGGTCTCAAATATCCTGTCAGGATTCTTGTGATGCAACAGCCTTAGTCATCGGTGCAGGAGGTTTACCTCCTGTGTCTGGATATGTATATCTATGGGACGCTAACGCCAATAATCAAACAACAGATGTGGCGACGGGTCTTTGTGATGGAATATTTACAGTAACAGTCACCGATAGTATTGGGTGTAATTCAGTATCCTCTATTACCATAACAGAACCTAATGCAATAAGCTTAAGCGCTAGTGTCAGTTCAAATTATAATGGTGCAGAGATAAGCTGTCAAGACAGCTGTGACGGTGCCTTAACTGCGCTTCCAAGCGGTGGTTCCGGAGTTTATACATTTTTGTGGTCGGATGGACAAACCGATGTTATTGCGAGTGGAATTTGTGATGGAAACTACAGCCTTACGGTAACGGATCAGAATGGCTGTGCCACGAATGCTTCTGTAAGTATTACCGAACCAACAGCAGTAAGTGTGAGTAGCAGCATTAGTTCTAATTTCAATGGAGCCTCGATCAGTTGTAATACGTTTTGTGATGGAGAATTTACAGCCCTTGGCTTGGGTGGAACGGGCGCTATAAGTTATATATGGTCGGATGCGCAAACAACGGCGATTGCCACAGGCATATGTGCCGGTACCTTTACCGTAACCGTAAGCGACCTTAATGGTTGTACAGATAGCATAAGTATAAGTATTTCTGAGCCAAGTTCCGTGTCGGTAAGCACCACACAAACGAATGTTACTTGTTTCAATGGTTCAGACGCTACGGCTACTGCTACAGCTTTAGGCGGGACAGGAACTTATACGATTTTATGGAGCCCTAGCGGGCAAACAACAAATACAGCTACGGCTTTAGCCTCCGGTATACAATGCGTTAGCGTTACTGATATAAATGGCTGTTTAGCTGATACTTGCATAAATATTATCCAGCCAGCTGTATCGGTCACATCGACGGCCTCTGTTACATCTGTTTTTGCCAGTGGTTCTCAAATATCATGTAAAGATAGTTGTGATGGAGAAGCTACCGTCGTTGGTGTAGGAGGAACTCCTGGGCTTGCGGGCTATAGCTATCTTTGGGATATTAATGCAAATAATCAAACATCTGATATTGCCACCGGACTCTGTGCAGGAAGTTATGATGTAACGGTAACAGATAGTTTAGGATGTACTTCAATTGCATCTGTAACGATAAGCGAACCTAGTTCTGTAAGCTTAAGTGCTAGTGTCAGCTCAAATTTTAATGGTGCAGAGATAAGCTGTCAGGACAGCTGTGATGGTGCCCTAACCGCCTTGCCAAGTGGAGGTTCTGGACTATATACATTTTTGTGGTCAGATGGACAAACCGATGTTATTGCGAGTGGAATTTGTGACGGAAACTACAACCTTACGGTAACGGATCAGAATGGCTGTGCCGCGAATGCTTCAGTAAGCATTACCGAACCAACAGCAGTAAGTGTGAGCGGTAATATTAGTTCTAACTATAATGGTGCCTCGATCAGTTGTAATACGTTTTGTGATGGAGAAATTACAGCCCTTGGCTTGGGTGGAACCGGAGCTATCAATTATTTATGGTCGGATGCACAAACAACGGCGATTGCCACAGGCGTATGTGCCGGTACCTTTACGGTAACTGTTAGCGATATTAATGGTTGTGCAGATACGCTAAGTATCAGTATTGTTGAACCGACAGCC
>CAJQQM010000151.1 GCA_905480485.1 uncultured Aureispira sp. | reverse complement strand
GCCTTTCACCTTGTGAATGTACATCCCCTTTTCGGTGGCATCTTTAGGATGAAATCCCGCTAATGCTTCAGAGATAGACCCTTTGGTTGTTTGAAATTCTTTTGGGACTGAAATACCATAGCCGTCATCCCAAACAAATACAGCTAAGGGTACCTGCATGACGGTAGCAGCATTCATAGTTTCCCAAAAAACACCCTCCGAAGTAGAAGCGTCCCCTATACAGCAAAAAGAAACTTCGTTTCCTTTGTTCGAAAATGTGGTGGATTGAGATAATGTACTAGAAGCTCTATATTTTTGAGAGGCGACAGCAATACCCAAGGCACGGGCCATTTGCCCTCCTGTTGGAGAAATATCTGAACTTACATTTTTCAAAGAGGTATGTGCCGTCCAATTTCCATCTTCATCTACCAAAGGAGTAGCAAAATGAGAATTCATTTGTCTTCCTTTAGAGAAGGGGTCGTGGGCACTGTCAGCGTGTGCATACAATTGAGCAAACAAATTTTCAACAGTGGCTAGGCCGGTCGCAAGCATAAATGTTTGACCCCGATAGTATCCACTTCTAAAATCACCTTCTTTAAAAACACGTGCCATTGCCAATTGTGCAATTTCTTTACCCGCGCCAAAAATTCCAAATTTAGCTTTACCCGTTAGCACTTCCTTACGGCCCATCACGCTTGCTTCTCTACTGATACAAGCTATTCTGAAATCTTCTAGTGCTTCTTTTTGGTATTTTTTGGAATATTTTGGAGGCATTTTTTTTTCTTTAAGTTGATTCATACTAGTCTATTTAATCGGATTTACCTTGATTGAACGATACGATATGCCTATTTTGATCATACATAATATACCTTATATCCTAAAGATAACCCTTGAACTGTTTCTGCGAATACGGGTGCAAAAATATAACAAAAAAACGGAGGGAACGAAATGAAAGTAAAAAATTAAAAAAAAAATGGGGTTTTTTTGAATTTTGGCATGGCAGTTGGTTAGTGTAATAGCAAAAACATGACAATAATTTGAGTATGATTGGACCAAATAGCCTGTCAATCGCTAGGAGATTGACACATATTTTTTTAACTTTGTGAAGCTTTAAAGCCATCTGTTTGTTATTCATTGATATGACAAGCGCTAGACAACAACTTTTAATCTAAAATTATCAACCAATGAAAAACATAGTTTGCTTATTTTTTATCGCATTTTTTGTTGCTAACACAGCCGCTGCCCAAGACATTAAATTTACTGCTTACAAAGGTGAAAAAGCTGAAGCTAAAGACCTAAAAACTGCGGATGAACAAACAGGGGCTAAACTAATGCAAGCTTCGGATGCTATGGAATGGAATTATGGCAAAATCGAAAAATCTTCCACTGGGGTACGCTTTTTTAAATTCACCAACACGGGTACTGCACCACTTGTTATTTCGAAAGCAAAAGGGAGTTGTGGTTGCACGGTGCCTTCTTATCCTAAAGAACCAATTATGCCCGGTGCGGCAGGTTTTATAAAAGTTAAATACGATACCAAACGCGTAGGTGCTTTCACCAAATACGTTACCCTTACTACGAACGCCACTTCTAACGCCACAAGTAGGCTCAAAATTACAGGAACAGTAGAGGCTGAAGCGCCACCAACTCCAAGCAAAGAGAAAAACATGTTTAATTAGACCCATGCGTTAAAATGCGTTAATTCTTTTGTCAAATTGTTTCAAGCTTTTATTTTTATATAAATTTAAATTATCAACTACAAACTTTATCATTTAAATCATATACTATGAAAAATATTTTATCCCTAATCGCTGTTTTATTCCTAAGCGTTTCCTTTATGAATGCACAAGAAATACAATTCGTTAATTATAAATCTGGAGATTTTAGCAAAGCCCCATCCGCTGCCGAAAAAAAGGGTTCCGCTATGGATCAACCTGGCGCGAATGCTACAGAATGGAATTATGGTAACATCGAAAACAGCACAACGGGTTACAGATATTTCAAATTTACCAATACTGGCTCAGGTCCCTTGGTTATTTCTGCTGCCAAAGGAAGTTGTGGATGTACAGTTCCTACATGGCCTAAAGAACCCGTTATGCCAGGCCAAAGCGAGTTTATCAAGGTAAAATACGACACCAAACGTACAGGTGCATTTACCAAATATGTTACCTTGACAACGAATGCCAAAACAAATACCACGACACGCTTAAAAATCTTTGGTACAGTTGCAGCACCTGCAACCGCTCCTGCCTCATCGCCGGAACCTGTTACTAAATAATAAAACGTTATAATAGTGTTTTCAAAAGACTCGTTCCTAGCTAGGAACGAGTCTTTTTGGTCTTGGCAATGCTGTAAACCTGATTTTTATTCCTATCGAAACAAAAGGGTATACAATACTTTTTGTACCTTGCAAGTTAAGAATATTGGATACAACCGTTTAATTATTTATTAATGCCTCATGAAAAGTCCTAAGGAAATAAAATTAGCTGCCAGAAATTTTATGCGTGTTTTCAAAAACAATGAAGCAAGCCTTCAGGCAGGAACATTTATACCTTTTTCACCGTCAGATTACTTCAAACAACAACAAATTATACTACTAGGTGCTTTTTTGTTTGGGTTTATCGGCGTTTATTTGGCAATAAATGCTTTTTGGGTCGATGCTGTTTATTATTGGCATATCGACATGCCGGTGATCATTGGTACACTAATGATTTTAATTTACTTTATCATTTTCACTCGACTTGCGATCAACTATTATAAATTCAACAAAGTTATTCAAGTCTATTTTAAAGACCCTCAAAAATGTCCGTACGGCGTACTCATAACCGATCAATATTACTTTGAGAACACACCCGAAAGCTATCATATCATTGCGCGGGATAATATTATCAATATAGATTACGAAGAAGTTCGCTCCGAAAGATACTACCTAGAACTTTTAATAGATGATGGAAATGATTACATCCTTCAAGGCATCCACTTCGACCCGGTGGTATTTGATATGAAAGCCTGGGTTTTGAAAGACCAAAAAATGAGTTGATTCCTTCACTTAATTGTCATCATTTATACTTTAACGTATCGTTAACATCAGGCTTCTGAAGATGTGGATTGGCATTTTGCAAGACAGAATCAGGACTATCATCCTCTATTTTCTGTAAATCAATTTTACCCGTATAAATTCCGTAGAAAGCTAAACTTGCGACCAGAAATAAACCTGTGAGCGAAAACATAGAGAATTTCCAACCCCAAATATTGCCCATGTATTCATCTTTGAATTCCCCAAAGATTAACTTGCGTGCTTTTTCTCGTCTTTCTTTTTTAGACAATTCACTAAATGTTCTTTTGTCATCTTCTTGTGGCATCATCAACTTTTTTAAATATTATCTCGTATATTAATTGTATAAAAGTAAGTACTTTTAATTTAAAGACGCAATTTAAAATGCGTTTTGTGTGGCCTGCCTAATTTATCAAATTTTGGACAAACACAGTCCGTGTGTTTAAATTATAACTTGCTTCCCTACTTCTTCTTTTGTTACAACAAAGCTTTTAATTTATGAAGACATTATTTTCACTGGTTTTACTTTCTGTACTTAGTTCAGCAACTACTCTTTTTGTGTACAAAAACTATTTGGAAGAACCACCTAGTCCAGTGCGAGATGTAATCATCAAAGAAAATAACTTTGCCAAACAAGTACACGGTCCTGATTTTAAATATCCAGACATCACCAATGTTAGTTCTTTTGAGTCTGCAGCTACTATAGCGCGCCCTGCCGTTGTTCACATACACAACCGCAGCGAAAGCGATGAATATGACCGTTTTCTTTTTGGAGGAGAATCTTCCGGAAGTGGTGTTATTGTGTCTAAGGAAGGGTATATCCTGACCAACAATCATGTGATTAGCGATGCCAAAAAGGTTAGCGTTACACTCAACAACAAAAGAACCTACGAAGCCAATATAATAGGCACTGACCAAACGACTGACTTGGCAGTTATTAAAATAAAAAGCAAAGAACTTAAAGATGTTGATTTACCGATACTAAAATTTGCTAATTCAGACGATGTTTATGTAGGTCATTGGGTTTTGGCTGTTGGCAATCCTTTCAACCTAACGTCAACGGTTACAGCGGGTATTGTAAGTGCCAAAGGACGAAATATAGATATTTTGGATGGTCGCTATGATATCGAATCGTTTATTCAAACAGATGCAGTTGTTAATCCGGGGAACAGCGGTGGGGCCCTTGTTAATACCGATGGAAATCTGATTGGTATTAACACTGCAATCATGACACGTTCGGGGCAATACGAGGGCTATTCCTTTGCCGTCCCTTCTAATTTGGCCCAAAAAGTAATGCGTGATTTAATAGAATTTGGTGAAGTACAACGCGGATTTTTAGGTGTTACTATCAAGAATATTTCTGACCGAATTGCCGAAGATAACAACCTCAAATCTATGGATGGCGTTTATATTCAAGATGTTGGTGATGAAAGTGCCGCTAAAGAAGCTGGTTTAGAAAAAGGCGATGTTATTTTGAAAGTTAATGGGATGGTCGTCAAAAGCTCTCCTGAACTACAGGAACAAGTTGGTTTGTTCCGACCTGGAGAAAAAATTTCTATTCTTTTTATCAGATCAGGCGACCTGAAATCGACAGAGGTAATTCTTAAAAACAGTGCTAATACAACAACTTTAGTTCAGAAAAGAGCGGAGCGTAAATTATCAGATCAGCAAACGGTGCTTTCCGAACTAGGGATCGAAGCCAAGACCTTTGACGACCGTTCTCTTGATCAAGTTAGAGGGATTATTATATTCAAAATTGACAAAAATAGTATCATTGAAGACACCAACATGGAGCGAGAATTTATTGTAACGGCTGTCAACGAAGAATCTATTGATAATTTAGATGACTTTACTGCGGCTGTAGCTAAAGCAGAAGGCGAAGTTATTCTTGATGGTTTTTACAAAAAATATCCTGGTGAATATAGCTATGTTTTTGAAAAAGAATAATGCTCGGATAGCTGCTTTTGAAGTTTAATAGTAGCACAACCCTACAGACTTATGTGGAAAGTATTGGCCTTGCCCCTTTGCTTGTATTTTTTATATGTTTTATATTTGAATAACACTGCTGCAAAAGCAGATGCTAAAAAACGATCGGTTTCGTACGATGCTTATGCCAACGATGCTGTTCAAAACTACCTTAAAAAGCATGCTGAAGTAGCGATCCAAGAAATGAAACAATGCCGCATTCCTGCCTCTATTACCTTGGCGCAAGCTATTCTCGAATCTAATTGTGGCAAAAGTACTTTAGCCCTCAAGGCAAATAATCATTTTGGTATCAAATCATCAGCTGCATGGGACAACAGCAGCCGTTTTTGCCTATATTCAAACGAATGGCAAGCACAGCAAAAAAATATGATTCGTGTATTGTCTTGTTTCCAAAAGTTTAACTCAACCAAAGAAAGCTACCAAGCTCATTCTGAATTTTTGCGTGCTCGTCCTCATTATGCATCATTGTTTGATATACCTGCTAATGATTATAAAAAATGGTCGATCGGTCTACAGAAAGCGGGTTATGCAACCGACCCTAATTATGCCCAAAAATTACAACAAATTATCGTTCGTCATCAATTATACGATTACGATAAGCTTGCGAATTAATAGATTAAATTTCTAGAATTAAAGCTTGTTTTTGTATCTTTGCGCAAACAAAAAAAATTAGCATGGACAAAGCAACCGTAAGCAAAACAAGCGACATTACTTGCAGAATTGGTTTAGACAATAAAAATGTACCCGTTAAAATTGAGTGGAAAGCGCAAGACTCTCCTGACACTCCTGCCTTCAAAGAGGCAAAGGCTATGTTACTCGCTTTTTTCGATAAAGACTACAGAGATACCTATAAAATAGATCTTTGGACATCAGAGTTGCAAATCGATGAGATGAATAAATTTATGTATCAAACCTTGAAAGGATTGTCCGATACCTATTTTAAGGCGACCAATAATTCTGAGATGGCCAATGATATGCGTAAATTTGTACAGTACTTCGGAGAACAGACAGAAGTAACTGCAGCTGAATAATTAAGTTTTAGAAAGCTTGAATTGTACAGAACCCTCCTTGTTTTTAAATTTCAAGAAGTAGTTACCTATGGCATATTTCTTCATCGATAGCTTTGTGGTTGGTTCCGAACGAATGCTACGCATAAGCAACTGCCCGAAGCTGTTGTACAAACTTATCGTAAAAGGACCTTCTAAGTTTCGGGTATCAATGTATATAAAGTCGTCGACTGGATTGGGGTATACAAGTACATTGCCTGTAGATACATGCAAAATCGGCGTAAAAACAACGATGTCAATTTGCTGAGTAAAGGTATCCACCGTACAATTGTTATTGGCGATTAGCTGCACCATATAAGAACCATTTTGGCTATAGGAATGTTGTGGATTAATTGCCGTTGAATAGGTACTATCTCCAAAATTCCATGAATACTGCGTAGCCTCTGTAGAACCGTTAGTGAATATTACAGTACTATCGACCAAGTTAAAACTATAGCTGGCAGTTACAGGATTATTATTTACTAAAATAGTATCAAAAAGACCCTGACTAAGATTATAATAAGTACCTGAGGCCGATTTTTCCAATACAGCTGCACGTATCATATAAATATAAGTCCCGGAAGCCATGCAGCTGTCTACATAAGAACTGTCTGATGGACTTGCTGTATATATTCGTTGAAAATCATTGTCAAGCACAGATTTACGATAAATATAATAGTCAACGATAGAGTCGGTAGAGGCAGCCCACTGAACCAAAACAGCTTGATCTAATGTATCTAGTGTCATTTGTTGCACCGGGGCTACCACATGCATTCTTAGAGAAGGGTCTCCCATCAAGGCAGAGTGTATCCACTGCGATGTCAGGCCTGCATAATACAGATTGGTATTGTTTTGAGAAAGCAAAGTACTGTATCCAATATGTTTGCCCAAAGCCATGTGATGAAAATAATAATTAGGACGCCCTCCCCAGCAATTTGTTAGCGTTTGTCCTGATGCTAGGGCCGCCCTCAAAAAATTATCATTCCTATCCCAATCGCCAAAATAACTTCCGAAAAGCATGGTAAAGACAGACGCAAGTGAATCGTTGACAAAGGTATTGGTATTTGCAACCCCACTACAACTAGTATGTGTACCTGCACCACAACCGTAAGACCACAAATAACTGTCGTTTTTGAGTGAGGTGACATAATCTGCATCTTGAACAAAGGCAGTTCCAAAAAAGGTTGGAAAATTTCTGTACCCATTTGCTGCAAAAGCTTCGGCATAATTACTAAAATTATCATCAATAACCGCTTGACGTTTGACCTCAATTTTTTTGTGTCTAAACTGATGATTTTTGTTTAGGTATCGACGCGTAAGTTCTATTTCATTACTTGTAAAACTAGGAAGATTCGACATATCTACGCGGCCAACTTCCAATTCCAAATCGACAAACAAACTTTGATCAAATTTTCCGTCACCCGGTACATTATGATTTCTAGTATCAAAAGTTGCGGTAACATTTATAACATTATCTGTCCATAGTCCATTCATATCAGCATAATAGGTATCCGCGGGCCATGCCCCTTCATGGTTTGGATGCCCATCAGGATATATCTGCCCAGCATATGGAACCGGTACATGCCCAAGCAACAGCAAGGTTTTGTTTGCTTGTGGCTGAAGTATATAATCGTTATATATGATATTTTTGACAGCAGGCACAGGCATAGAAGGTGGTATATTATGTATATAAACATTCCACCCATCTCCTTTTAAATCCTGAACAAGTCTATTAATTTCTAGGGTCAGGGCTTGACTAAGTGTTGAATCTACCAACAAAATTATACCACCACGTTGTTCGATAGCAGGCAATTTGATACCGGCATTGATATAGCCGTAGCCTGTAAAGTTATTGCTGCCAGCTTGTGCTTGTTTAAGGATTCTGTATTCGTAAGATTGCCCTACCGAGACAGTAGTATCAATAAAAATAGAATCAGTGGCCGACAAATTAGCAAGGACAGGACCCCAATTTGTAGCAGAGGCTAGTTTTCGGTAGACAAAATAGGCATTTGCATAGCTGTCCTGGTTAAATTTTAAAGTTATTTGTGCAGGGTTTTCCTGTACTTCGGCTTGAATACTAACTGCATAATTAACGGAGGTTTGCGCACAAAGAGGCAGATAGAAAAAGGCCATGAATGGCAATAAATAGGAATAAATGGGCATGAGTATTTGGTTTGTAAGTGTCTAGGTCTTATAAATTAAGAAAAAAACATTACAAATGAAAGTTCCCGAGCCATTAGATGGCAAAATTGACGTGATTTATTGAGGCATATCGCTTAGGATATAATAAACATCTTTATCTACTTCCTCTAATTGAAGCGGATATTTATCAACAAAATGCTGGAGGATATTGGCCAATGGTTCTTGGTCAAAGGTAACCTCAAGCGCGTAGGATTTGGGCGCTAAGTAATCAATTTGCACCGGGTAATGCATTTCTAAAAGGTCAATAGCTTCGGTTATTTGCATTTCATTAAAATCAAAGACACCTGTTTTCCAAGCCAATTCATTGATAGAGAATGAAGCAGAACTCGTAAGTTGATTTTGCTGGAAAGTTGCGCTTTGACCCGCTATGATTTGCAGCTGTTGCAAGTCATCGGTAATTAGATTTACAGACCCTTTTTGTAGAAAAACCTTGATATGATTTTGACTTTTTTCAACTGAAAAAATGGCATCCTTGAACTCTATATTTAGACCTGCTGCCTTAATTTTGTAGCGAGATGAAACATCTGAAGAAGCTGTTTTTAAATCAAAAAAAGCAGTTCCTCTAACAAGGTTGATTTGGTACCGATTGTTTTCTGCCCCAAAATCTTCGAGTTGACTGTGCTTATTCAACCAAACAGTCTGTCCGTTGGTCAAAGTTGTTTGGGCGATTAATTCTTTGGATTCTAAGGAATTCCCTCGTACATCTTTAGTAATTTCTATGGCATTATCATCTGATACAAGGGATGGTAACTGCTGTTGACTGTTGATTTGAACAACCGTAACCAAAGCCGCTACCAAAACAGAAGCTGCAGCAAGGTATTTAAAAAGTGGTTTTATTAAGGGCTTTGAGGTGTTTAAAGATGAAGTGTTTTCAATTTGTGTTTTTAATTCTTCCCAACCTTTATGTTCGTCAAACTGAATAAATTCATGGCCATCTGATAAGTCCCACACAGAGCGTAATTGTTCAAATTCGGCTGAATTTTTAGTTTTCCATGCTTCTACGACTTCGAGCTCTTCTTCGCTACACTGATGTTTGAAGTACTTCGCTAAGATGCCGTAAATAGTTTCCATTTTTTAAAATTTATAGATGAATATTTGTCCAAAAAGCTAAAACCAAACAATCTAAGTAAATGTGTAGATGATCGAAGATTGATTGGGTATAGATATGTCGGAACAATAAAGGAATCCCCCTACTCTACTGTAAAAAAAATAATAAAAAGATAATAAATCGCAAATCAGCTAAGGATTTTCTAAGCATTTTAAAGGCTCTAGAAAGTTGATTTTCAACAGTCTTGACTGATATATTCATTTCTTGAGCAATCTCTTTGTAGGTAAAGCCCTGTACCCTACTCATCAAAAAGGCTGTTCGACATTTCGGCGGTAACTGTGCTATGGCAAAAGCTATTTGCTGCTTTTTTTCTTTGGTATCTTCTTCATCGTGTTCCTGTTCTTGGTAGCCTATATCTTGCGCACTTACAGATGCTACATATTGTTGCTTGGTCGTGGCTTTACGAATAAAATCTATCGATTTGAATTTAACGGCCCTAAGAAGGTAGGCATCTAAAGTTGTTTTGATCACTAAATCATTTCTTTTTTTCCACAAATCTAAAAACACTTCTTGAACGACATCTTTAGCACTTTCTCTATCCCTCAGTATAGTAGAAGCGTAATTCGACAAACCATTAAAAAATTGCAGATAAATTTTCTGAAATTCTTTTTGATTGTTTATTTGAATTTTTTGTGTCAAAATATTAGTAGACTGAGGTGTACTTTGTAAGAATGATGTGCAACAAAACGGTAAAAAACTATAATAAGGATGCTTTAACAGTTTATAAGCCAGACATAAAAACCATATACATTAACATCAATAAAAGGCCGATACCTAAAACGGCATATTTAGTCAAGTTTTTAATCTGCACCGTATCCTGTTCGGTAGGTACTATCTCTTCTTGTTTTATATTTTGGCCTATTTGCGCTTTTCTTTCTTTTTTAGATAATTTCTTCTCGTGCGAGCTTCCCGCAACTTTAAATTGTTTTCTAGACATAATTTATACTGTTAAAGCAGCTATTAATAGCCGATAATTTTTGAATACATGTTTGTGAATACCAAATATAACCCTTTAAGCCCTAAAAGAAAAAAAATAAAAAAGATTTCTAGCGTTTCTTTTTTTTAAGACGGCAGGCCCTTGTGCTATTTATAATAAAAACTCAAAAAAAAGTAACTAATAAAGCTATTTATCCGTAACTAAGAAGACATAAACACATTAATACCAGCACCTTAGACTAAAACAAGCTATTGAATCCCTAAGCACAAGGCTTATTTACATTTATGAATATTCAAAAAACAATCGGCCTATTATTTTATCTGACACCCTTTTTAGCCTTTGGGCAAATGTATGATGTAAATAAGTACAAGCTTTTAATTCGAGATACAGATAGGCCGCCCGATAGCTTAATACAAGATTGCCGCAAGCTATGCAAAATTTATGCAAAAATGTGCCATTTTGAAGCAGCAATTGAGGTTGCAGAACTAGAAGCCTATTATTTGGAACATATAAGTAGCTTAGCCCCTTCTATTTTGGCCAAAAAAACAGAAGTTCAGTTTAATTTAGCCATGATGCATCGTCGTTTGTCTCAATATGGCAAAGCTGACGAATCTATTCAAAAAGCCCTTCGATTTAGTCTAGCTTCGACTTCGCAAGATACCTCTACAGTTGTAGAACTCTATTTTATGGCTGCGCAGATATATTATTTACAAGAAAAATACACGGAAGCAGAACAGCAACTAGAGAATATGAATCGTTTGTTGCTAGCAAATATTAGTATTGAATTGATGGTTGAAGATTCCATTGAACTATTGATTTTAAAAGGAAGTTTACAGCTCAAGAAAGGTTATTTGAACCTGGCTGAAACTACGTTTAAAAAAGCCGCAAAATATTGCTTAAAAAACCAGAAATTAGCTCCCTTATTACTAAGCCAAATTTATAACAACCTAGGCTATTTAAAAGTAGAAAGGAATGCAATATATACCGCAATCAGCTATTTTGAGCAAGTTCTTGATAATGGCTGTTCAAATGACCTTAATTATATGGCTAACTTTAAACTCATTTATTCGAATTTAGGCTACTGCTATTTTCGATTAAATAAGTTTGAACAAGCGCTAGAGTACCACCACAAATCAACGCAATTACTAGCCCAAATATATCCCCACAAAAATGAGCATCTAGCTTTTGTTTATAATCATATCGGAGGCAGTTATCATCAACTTCAACAAATAGACTCTGCCCTACACTACAGCAATGCATCTATACAAATTTATGAGACGGTTTTAGGAAAGAATAACCTTGCACTCATTAGTCCAATGCGCCAAAAAGCCAAGATTCTTAAGAGTACACAAAGGCTCGATGCTGCCGAAAAAACATACCTTCGACTTTTAAAAATACAACGCCATCATTTTACAAACAAAAATCCTGAATTAGCAAGCATTTACCTCGATTTATCGTTGTTGTATAACCAAAAAAAACAATTCAGACTCTCGGAAATCTATGCCCAAAAAGCATGGGAAACCAACCTGAACGAAAAAGAAATAATGCACCCTGCACTGATGATTAAAATTTTGGATCATCAACTTAGCCTTATTCGTTTGTTGCCTACTATAAACGATCAGCTTTATTTCCTCAAAATAAATAAACTTGATCAAATCATTGATCAAAGTCTTAGGCATATACACGGTCAAACCGACAAAAAATTAATAATAAAAAGTCTGCGCGATTTATGTAACCACAGCATCACCTTTTGTTACGAACTATTTTCTAAAACGGCCCATCAAAAATATTTGGCTCAGATTTTTGAACTCATGGAGTTTAACAAATCCGTACTGTTAAATTTAAGCATTCAGATACAGCGTAAAAAACCACCATTCGCTCAACAAAACAAACAACACAACAGGCTTGAGGAAAAATGGTTGGTGGCTTGGCAAAATAATGACAGTGCTTTAATCTATACCCTTCAAAAAAAACTCTTTGACCTTCATTGGAAAGCCGATTTAAATCCCAGTAATTGGCTTAATCACAACCGGCTTGCATTGCGAGATTTTCAATCAATTTTAGACAGTCAAGCAACTGTATTTAACTATTTTTGGGGAGAAGATGCTCTATATCTTTTAGTAATCGAACAAAATAACGTGCAAATTCGATCTATTGATATCGCCATCAAAAAACAGCTCTATTCTTTCAAGCAACAATTTAGAATAGGACAGCATTCTAAACATAAGCAACTCATTAGCTCCCAATCTTATGATAGTTTAGCTAATGTTATTTACAAAGCCTTATGCTTTGATTGGCCTTCTGACTATTTCACGGTTCTTCCAGACAGACAATTATGCGACCTACCCTTAGCCGCCCTAACTTATCAACTCAATCAAAATAGTAGAGGTTATCACGATTTACATTATTTAATCAACAAAAAAGAAATTGGTTATGCTTATTCAGCAAACAGCTATTATCAGCAAGTCCAAAGTAGTGTAAATACGGGCAAAAATAGCATTTTAGGCCTTGCCCCTAGTTATTCCCAATCGTCAAAATTGCCCCCTTTAGCGTTTGCGCAAGTCGAAATAAATAAACTTGAAAACAACTATAAGGGAGTATATCTATATGATTCAAATGCACACAAAAAAAACTTTCTTGAGCAGTGTATGCAACATTCGATTATTCACTTAGCGGCACACGGCAATTCGAACATTAATCCTGGACATAAAAAGTGCATATATCTATTCACAAAGGATAATGCTGCTGCTGCTGTACTCAGTAGTGAGGATATTCTTTCTTTGACAATAAAACCTCAATTAGTGGTACTGAATGCCTGTCAAACGGCTGCAGGTATTTGGATGGAAGGCGAAGGTACTATGAGTATTGCGCGAGATTTTATGTATGCCGGGGCTCAAAGTGTCTTACAAACGCTATGGAACGTCGATGATAAATCTTCTATGCAAATCAGTCTTTTTTTTTATCAACAGCTTGCCAAAGGAGCAAGCAAAACTAAGTCCTTGCAAAAAGCGCAACAAGCATATTTAGAGCAGGCTTCTAGTCAAGAAGCTCATCCTTATTATTGGGGTGGATATCAACTCTATGGCAAGCCAAAAGGCATTGAGCTTGAAATTGGGAGAACTAAAAAAAAATGCTATCTTGCGGCCTTGTTAATAGTAGGCCTCTGCGCCTTTTTTATAAGCCGATTAATGTATAAAAAATCATGAATTTCAACCTAGATAAAGATTTAGTTTTTTTTGATATTGAGGCAACCGGAACCGATGTAGTCAAAGATAGAATTGTACAGATTGCCTTGATTAAATATTTGAAAGATGGCGGTGAACCGATCGAAAAAAACTTATTAATAAATCCACAATATCCCATCAAACCCGATGCGCTCAAAGTACATGGAATTACGGTAGATATGGTGCGTAATCAACCTACATTTGCTGAATGTGCGGATGAATTGCTTGAATTTTTGGGAGAGGCCGATTTGGCGGGCTATAATTCCAATCGATTTGATGTTCCGATGCTCATTGAAGAGTTTGCACGTATCGGCAAAACTTTTTCTATTCAAAATCGACGCTTAATAGACGCCCTACAGATTTTTTATAAAATGGAACCCCGTACATTAAAGGCTGCTTTAAAGTTTTATTGTAACAAAGAATTAGAAAATGCGCACGATGCATTATCCGACACGAAGGCAACTGCAGATGTTTTGTTAGGGCAGATACAACGCTACGAAGATACCGACTATATTGACAGAGATGGACAACGCACAGAAAAGCCCATCAAAAACGATATGCAAGCCCTATACGAATTCATTTCTGACAATAAAAATGTAGATTTTACAGGACGTTTTAGCCGCAACAGCGAAGGTGTAATTGTGTTTAACTTTGGCAGTAACAAGGGCCAAGAAGCCTACAAAAATCCTCAGACCCTGAAATGGATTATCAGTAAAGATTTTCCGGCTCAAGTAAAAAATATTGCAAAGGCGATATTAAATGGCAAGATAAAATAAAAAATGCTTATATTTGCGCACTTATTGCGAACATTTATAAGACCGTACTAATCATGACCGATCAAATTCATTCTTCTGTACCAGCAATGTGGTTTTCTTTTGTTGCCGAAAACATTGAATTCAGCCATGCACCGATGCCCGATTCTTATCATTTTGGTATTACCAAAAAAGATGCCGATACGACGGCTATGTTGGTAAAAGCAGGCATCAAAACTGCTACATCAGGCGCTTTTGCTTCCTACTTACATTATCAAGCTCCGGTTCCCGCAGAGGGAGATTTTGCGATAATCACCAACTGGGAAGGTGAAGCACAATGTATTATCCGTACAACTGAGGTAGAAATACTACCTTATAATGAGATTACAGAAGACTATGCTGTAAAAGAAGGCGAAGGCGATCAAAGCCTAGCCTACTGGAAAACTATGCACTGGGATTTTTTCAGCAAAGATCTCACGAGTTTTGGCGAAGTACCCTCTGAAGATATGATGGTAGTTTGCGAAGAATTCGAAGTTATTTTTAGTATTAACTAAGGCAATCTATCATCGAAATTTAGGAAACATTTATTTCTAGCCAAGCAATTCAATCTACTTTATCGTGTATTTTTTGTTTGAAAACTTAATTCTTTTTTCTTCTTTTGGCTTTGAATTTTTCCGCTTTTCTGGCTAGTCGCTTCTCTTGAGCTCGATTAACTTTTGTGTTCTTTTCTTTTTTTTCATGAAATGCCCCCTTCGATTCTTTCAGGTGATCGATGTCCTTACTTGCGTTTTTCTGTTGGTATTGGACTTGTTCTCTTTCGGTTAAGTCCGTTTCTATGCTTAGGTCAGAGGGCAATGCAAGTTCTTGAATAGACCGATGCATCAGTTTCTCTATTTCCTCTAGGTAAAGCGACTCCTTTGTACATTCAATCGTATTTACCATCGTTATTGCTACGCCTTCTTCTTGCGCCCGAGCTGTTCGACCGACACGATGAATGTAATTTTCTGCATCCTCGGGTGTGTCTATATTAATTACATGACTGACTGATTTAAAGTCAAGCCCTCTTGCTATTAAATCGGTAGCAATTAATAAACGAAAGACTCCTGTATCGAAATTTTGGACAGACCGTAAGCGATAGTTTTGCGATTTATTGGAATGAATTATTCCAATCTCGTTGGGGAAATGCACTTGAAGTTTTTCAAAAACTTCATCGGCCATTTTTTTGGTGGCTGCAAAAATAAGTACTTTTGTCCAATCGGTATTTTGGATCAAAAGAGAATTCAGTAAATTTATTTTGGTGTAGTAGTTAGGTACTCTGTAAACAAACTGTTCTATACCATCTGCCGAAGTACCCGATGCAGCAATCATAATTTTTTGGGGTTGAAAAAAAACTTCGTCTACAAGCATCTCTATTTCCTTGGTCATAGTAGCCGAAAACAGCATATTTTGACGTCGCTCAGGAAGCATCATAAACACATCTTGTAGTTGTTTCCTAAAACCCATATTTAACATCTCGTCTACCTCATCAATGACCAATTGTTTTATTTTTTTAAGCTTAATCGCACGACTCATAGATAAGTCGATTAGTCGACCTGGTGTAGCAACTATTATATCCATTCCGGAGGCAACGTCTTTTTTTTGAGTATTGATGTTTACCCCTCCAAAGACTGCCACAACCCTTAAGGACATATAACGACTTAACTTAAGTATTTCTGTTTGTACCTGTACTGCCAATTCTCTAGTAGGCACAAGAATCAATACCCGAGGATGTTTTTGATCCGAATATTTTAGATGTCTTAGAATTGGCAATAGATAGGCAAATGTTTTGCCCGTACCTGTTTGTGCCACCGCTACTAAATCGGCTCCTGACATCAGTATAGGAAAGGCTTCCGCTTGTATCGGGGTAGCTTTTGTGATGCCTAAATCGTCAAGGGCATTCCGCAAGGGGTTATTAATATTTATTTCACTAAAATCCATGCAGCAAATATACACCGTTTTATTGAAATATACGTTCTTTTGAAGCGGCTTAAGTAGTCTAAATAAAAAGGCTTTCCATTTTGATGGAAAGCCTTTTTGTTAGTTATTATTGGGCCCTATCAGCTGATTTTGTTGAGCAGGCGGTGGAATAAAGTCTTTTAGCTGCTCCGTAATTTCTTTTTTGAAAGCTTCGTCCTTATCCGTATTAACAAGTTGTAATACACCCTGTGTCATAGCCAAAGCCTCATTTTTTTCGCGGGCGAAAGCAGCGGCTTCTGCATCGCTAAGCCCCATGTAGAACACCAATCTATCGTACAAGGCATCTGAAAGTATTTTTATATGCTTATGCGCTTTCTCTTGTTCATTAAGCCCATAAAAATATTGCATAGCTTGCAGGCCCATTCTTGATTGTTCATATGGAAAATTGAAATGTGGGAAAGCTTCAAAAAACTTGTCAACTGTAGCGACAGCCTTCTCATTTTTACCTTCTTTCATCAAAGCATCCGTAAGACGGATAAAGCCATATTGTAAGCTGTGAACAGAAGGCATATAGGATTCGTTGATGAAAAATTCTTTTTTATCAAAACCACCCCATTTAAATTTACCAGGCTTTTCTTCGGTACCAACCATGTTTTCGTACATTAAATCAGTATCTACTTTACCCATCAAAATAGCCATAGAACTTTGAGAAGGCGTTTTGTAGGGAACAATTCTCAATGCCATTCCTTCTAACATCAAGTAATCTTTCAAGCCCATAATTTTTTCGGGACGACAAGTTACTGCAAAGTAAATAGGTCGTTTCCATCCGTTAGCAGCATTGGTCGAAATAATATCCATCAAAGCAATTTCGTCTTTCATCATATACTGACCTGCCTTCAAAGAGAAATTCACTTTATTGAGGATCATAGAATCAGGAATACTTGCCGGAATGGCACCGTTTGCCCTAGCTTTTTCTTTATCTACCGGCAAGAAAACATTTCGCGCTGCGATAATACTCGCAAAATTATCTAAAATTTGTGGTGGAAACTTACGCACGTTCTTAGCGCCAAGTTTGTTAATATCCCCAACAATTTTGATAACATCGTGTAGGTTGGTATAGCTTTCAGTGAGGGGGTAAAACGGTAGATAATTTCTTAATCGCCCGCGGTATGCAGCTTTAGGAATCGTCATTTCAACCATCGTTGAAGTATTCACATCCCTTCTAAGCTGATTAATGTACCAATCTACAGCCAATAAACTAAAATTAATTACCCGTACATCCGGTCGAATATTTTCGACCTCTTGTGCATACCACAAGGGATAGGTATCATTATCTCCATAAGTAAATACCAATGCATTAGGAGCGCAAGATTCTAAGAAATTGATAGCATAATCGCGTGCACCATACTGTTCAGCCCTAGAGTGATCGTCCCAATTTTCAAAGCCCATCAAAACAGGTGCGGTAAGAACTAAAAGGCCTGCCAAAGAAGCGGCAAGCGACCCCGAAACGCTGGATTTCAATTTTTCATAAATTGCCGGAACAGCCATACCTATCCAAATACAAAATGTAAACACTGAACCAACGATTACATAATCTCTTTCTCGGGGTTCGCGAGGTGGCTGATTGGTAAATACTATAATCGCCAAACCAGTCATTAAAAACAGCACCCCGAGTGCTGCAGCCTCTCTAGGACGTTTAGAAATGTGAAAAAGCAAACCAATAAGCCCGAAGATAAAAGGTAAAAAATAATAGGTATTTCTCGATTTGTCCTTTAGGATATAATCGGGCAAATTGCGTTGTGTATGTGTTTGAAAAGCATCAATTGGTCCAATTCCTGAAATCCAATTCCCTTTAGTGGGTGAATTATGTATGCCCTGATAAGCATTTTGACGGCCAATAAAATTCCATGAAAAATAGCGTAAATACATGTAGCCAATTTGGTACTCAAAAAAGAATTTGAGGTTATCCATCATGGTAGGTTTTTCGATCAATTTGCCAGATGCTTTATCTTTAACCAAAGACAAATCCATCCATTGCTTGTAATCGCCATCTTTATCGAGGTGACCTAGTCTTGGAAAAAGCATCATGTCGTCCGAACCGTATATAATTTCTTGCTTTTCATCAACAATATCATAAATCATTTTACCATCTTTTTCAACGGGACGGTACACATCTTTTTCTTTTTTGAAAGTACGTTGTGCATCAGGATGATCGGCGGCAAAGTGTGGTCCGTACAAAAGCGGACGTGTACCATATTGCTCACGATTAAGGTAGGATAACATACTGTAGGGGTCCGAGGGATTGTTCATATTGATGGCAGCCTGCGCATTTGCACGTACTACGACCATCCCGTAAGAACTAAAACCAATAAGAATCATCGCAACCATTAAAGTACTAAGGTGTAAGTAATAATTTTGAACTTTGTGTGCATAACGCAAGGTAAATACAATAGCGGCGGTGACCAAAAGCAAAAAGAACAACACCCCCGTGCCCATCGGAAGACCAATTTCATTCACAAAGAAATAATCGACACCTGCGGCGATTTGAGGTAATCTTGGAATGATGAAATACTGTACCGCGACCAAACCTAAAAACCCTCCCAAAAAACCTAGAATAGTTGATTTAAGGACAAAATCTGTTTCACCCTCTTTGAGTTCTTTTTGTTTGTAATAAAACAAAACACCAAGAAAAGGAAACGCCAACAAACTCAACAGGTGCACCCCTATAGAAAGCCCCATCATGTAGGCGATGAACACCAACCATCTATCGGCTTGAGGATGATCCGAAACATACCACCTTAAAGAGGCCCACATCACAAGCCCCGAAAAACCAGAAGACATTGCATAAACCTCTCCCTCAACAGCTGAAAACCAAACAGAGGTAGCAAATGTTGTAGCAAGTGCTGCCACGACACCTGAGGCTAAAATAGCGATTGTCTGCCCACCTGCTTCAGGGTCATTATTGCGCCCAACCATCGCTAATTTACTCAAAATAATAGTTGACCAACACACAAACATGACTAAAAATGCAGTACAGACCCCTGACATAACATTGAGCGCATAGGCAATATTAGAAGGGTTGTCTGATACAACGGTAGCTACCCATGCGAACATACGGCCTATCATCAGAAATAAGGGTGCGCCCGGAGGATGCACTACTTCTAATTTGTGTGCAGCTGATATAAACTCCCCACAATCCCACAAACTAGCGGTAGGTTCTGCAGTAAGCATGTACACAATTGTGGCTACAGCAAACATTAGCCATCCTGTCATATTGCTGAGTCTGTTAAATGATTTCATTCTTTCGTTTAAAATTAATCTAGGTTAGGAACAAAAGCGCAACGGTTAAGCAAATCAATGCTCGGTCAAATTGGCTGTATATTTCTGAATTATCAATGAAGTATTGATCCATTTTTAGGAACATACAAAGGTAGAAAATCTACTATCTTATACAAAAGATAAGCTTTGTTTTATCGCTATGAATCCTTTAATTTTTTTAATGAAGTCTAATGTAAGGGCAATTATTTAATTCTTTCAACTCAAAAACAGCCTTAACGTTTTAAAAACAGCCTAGATTCGAGCTATTAATTACTATTTTGAAATTATTATTCAAAACCAAAAAAAGTTTCAAAATGAAAAAAGCATCCCAATAATTATATATAATTTATTTTATTGAAATATGTAATATATTGAATTTAAGCTATTTAAAAATTGGCGTACTTTTCAGAGTATATAAAGCATATAGAATGAATCTATAGCAAAAAATTAACAGCTTTATTTGACCAGAAAACGTAAAGAGACTCGAAGATTGCATACCCCCAAAGCCACTAGCCACAAAACTTATGAAAAACTACCATTCAGACGAACCGACTCATTTTGACTTATGTCAGAAACTCATGAAAGCGCTCAAGCCTTTTTTGTTTGTTAAAAAAATCAAGAAAAAAGAGACTTTGTTAGAAGCCGGAGAAGCTTGCCAACATATTTTCTTTGTCAAATCGGGTGCCGTCAAACAATATTATCTTTCTGATGGAAAAGAATTTATTCAGAATTTCTTTTTTGAAGGAAACATGGCTTCGCATTTCAACAGTTTCTTGTCACAGACCAAATCGGATGCTTATTTAGAAGCCCTAGAAGGAACAGAATTGTGGGTGCTTAGCTACCACAACTTCGAAAAAATCATAAATGCTAGCCCAGAATTTAGTCAACAGCTTGCCATTATGATGTCTAAAATGAATGCACATCGTGTAAATTTGTTGTTGCTAAGCGATGCAATGATGCGGTACAAAAAGTTCTTGTCTGAAGAACCTGAACTACAACATCGTGTACCTCAATACATGATTGCATCTTACCTTGGCATGACGCCCGAAACATTGAGCAGAATACGCCGAAAAATAGCCAAAAATGCAGCTTAATTAGCTAACTAAAGATATCTAAACAACGACCCTATTTCGCATGAACAACGACCACAGCAATCTTTTGCTGTGGTTTGTTGTATACTGAAAGTTATAACTCGAACAAACTATCTACAAAGTAGTTTTTCGCATCTAAAAAGTGTTCTTTGACTTTGTAACCTGCATCTTTTGCCAAAGTTTCTATTTCAGCGAGGGTGTGTTTTTTAGAAATCTCGGTATGAATGGCTTCCCATTGTTCAAACTGAAAATCCATATCCAAGGCCTCTATACGAACTGATTGCTTTTTGAGACTGACTAAATTACTCATTAGGGCCCCGGTGAGGGGATTGTAATAGGGGTAAAACCTAAAATAATTAGGCTTAAAATTCCCGCCTAATTCTTGATTGATACGATGCAACAAATTGAGGTTAAAAGCAGCGGTTATCCCTTTAGAATCGAGGTAAGCTTTATAAATAATTTCGGGTCTTTTACGCAAATCAAAACCAATCATTATCAAGTCACCCGGAGCTAAATAAGATTTGAGTTGCTGCAAAAACGCACGGCTTTCTTCCTGCGTAAAATTACCTATATTGGCCCCTAAAAACAAAACTACTTTTCGCTGCCCTTTAATTGTTTTGTGCTGCAGATACTCCATAGCTTCCCAATAATCTTTATTGAGGGCTTCGAAATTTAGATTGGGATACGCCGCATTTAAGCTTTCGGATAAAGCAGATAATATAGAGGTTGACAAATCAACAGGAGTGTAGGTAAAAGGTACATCTCGCTGTTCGTATGCAGCTAATAATGTTTTAGTTTTGCTAGCATCCCCTGCCCCTAAATCAATTAAATTAAACTCCTGATTTCCTGCTTGAAAGAAATCAAGTAAAGCGGCTTCATTACTTTCTAAAATAGACCGTTCACAGCCAGGTAGGTAATATTCGGGTAATTGCATAATTTGCTGAAAAAGCCAAGAACCTCGTTCGTTATAAAAATATTGATAGGGTATTGACTTTTGCGAAGCCGACAAACCTTTTCTTATATCCTCAGCAAATTTGTCTTCCATATTCATGATTAAAGATTTAGTTAGTTGATGCACAAAACTACATATTTTTTTAACAAATGTAGCCTCTCCAAATTTTCTAAGTTTTAAACACTAAAAAACTATCTTTTTATTACAAAAAATAAATAATCAAGAAGCCTGACCGAACGATTAAGTAACGTAGAGGAGTTTTACTAATGATATTAGTAAGTATTTAGAACCCCTTGCTTCTGGGATACGTCGGGCAATAAATTGGCTTTTAAATAATCGACGTAGTATTAAGCCCCTGTTTAAGCACAGCATTTACAACAATTCTTTGGTATCTAATAAGATTAATGGACTGTTATGAATCGTTGCAAAAACAACCTTAATCAACCTATTATCCACGTTAAATTGTTGTTCATTAGCTAAGCTTGCAGCGCTACCGACTAGCGAGTTGTTTAAGCAGCACTTAATTAAAATCAATAAAAAAGAGCGCTACACTGTTTTTTAATACATTTCAAGCAGTATTCATTCAAAAAATGATTAAATTCAACTGCTATAAACAAACAACTAGCATGCAAGGACCTTTGATACAACAAAAAATAAACGCCCTTATTGAAAGCAATCAGGCTAATAATAATTTTCTTGCCTTAAGTTTGATGCAAACACAATTAAAACTTGATTTTGGAACAGCATTTCGCTCATTAATCTTTAATCAGGTTGAAGACAAGCTAATGAGCACAAGCGATATTTACCAAGTCAATATTTTAGACTTTACGATTCGATTCGAAATAAAACATTGCTGGGCTACCATCAAGGAATATCCTTTTTTGGAAATCACCCGATTGGTCTTTCAACAAAAAAAAAGAATCCCCGAACTTAGGCGATGTTTTACCATCGACTTCTTCGAGAGTGAAACCGAACGAGATATGTTTGAAGCCATGCAGGATATTCCAGGATTAAGCAATGATATTGCCCCTTATTTGTTTTAAAAACAAAGACACACTTGAAAGTTTTACGCTTTTCTAAAAATTCAAATCGGGTTGTACTTGTCGGCGGGTCAAATCCTCAAAATCTTCTCTTTCTCTAATAAGGTGGGCTGTAGATTGGTGCACCAAAACCTCCGCCGGTCGGTATCTAGAATTATAATTAGAGGCCATCGAAAAGCAATAGGCCCCTGCATTTTTAAAACACAAAAGATCACCTTCTTTAATTTCGTTAATTTTACGATTCCAACCAAAGGTGTCGGTTTCACAAATATAACCTACAACCGTATACAATTTAGATTTGCCTTCAGGATTAGATATATTGATAATATGATGATAGGCCCCATAAAACATAGGCCGAATCATATGATTAAAGCCCGAATCAATACCAGCAAATATAGCTGAAGTCGTTTGTTTGATAACATTAGTGGAAGCTATAAAGTACCCGGCTTCGCTAACCAGAAACTTACCTGGTTCGAATGCCAAGACTAAATCCTGCCCGGTTTCACGGCAAAAAGCATTAAATTTTTCAGTCATCATAGCACCAAAGGCATCCATGTCGGTTTCGATATCTTGTTGTTGATACTTCACCTTAAAGCCTGAACCAAAATCAATATATTTTAGTTGTTTAAACCGCCGGGCTACATTAAATAACAAATCAGCGGCATGTGCAAAGACATCTACATCCAAAATATCTGAACCTGTGTGCATATGCACACCTTCTATCTTGATACCCAAACTCTCTACTAAGCGCTCAATATGAGGCACCTGATGAATCGATATTCCAAATTTGGAATCTATATGACCTACTGAAATATTGGCATTACCTCCCGCCATTATGTGAGGATTGATGCGAATACAAAGTGGAATAGTAGGATGTTGCATACCCATATATTCCAGGGTTTCGAGATTATCAATATTGATATTTACGCCTAAGGCAATCGCTGCTTCCAATTCTTGAATCGACACTGAATTAGGGGTGAAAATAATCGACTCGGGTTGAAAGCCTGCTTGAAGCCCAAGGCGTATTTCTTGGTAAGAAACAGCATCTAATCCAGCACCTAAATCTTTTAGAAGTTTTAGAATCGTAATATTACTAAGCGCTTTGCAAGCATAATTAATTTTTACTTGTTTGACCCCACGTAGAGATTTGGTCATTTTAGCATATTGGTCCATTATTTTTTGAGCGTCATATACAAATAAAGGCGCTCCATATTGTTGGACGATATCATGAACAGGCAATGCCTGAATTTCATAGCAATTATTAGCTTTATTGAAATGCATCTTGTAATTTTTTGCAAGGATTAAACTTAGTCTCTTATAACACGAACTTTAAACCGAAGGTCTTCTAGCGGACGTGCATAGGCATCTGTTGGTTGGTAACAAATACTATCAATTAATTCTATGCCTTCATAAACTCGACCAAACACGGTATATTCCATATCTAACTGAGGAGACCCTCCTAGTTTGTTATATAGTTCGCGTTGTTTTTCAGTATAAACAATATCATATTTTCGTTCATTCTTATCGAGTTGTTCGGTATTAACTGAAGCCCCTTGTACAATATAAAATTGAGAAGAAGATGATTTTTTGTCAGGATTAAGTTCGTCGGGCTGACGAGCGGCGGCCAAGGCGCCTTTTACATGGTAAAAATGTTGGCCAATTTCATTGTCGAGTTGATAACCAGCAATACCTGATCCCAATCGTTGATTTTTTTTGGCATAACGCGACTTTGAGTCGCCTCCCTGCGCCATAAAGTTTTTGATAACTCGATGAAACATCAAACTATCATAATAGGCAGCTTTGGCTAATTTTAAAAAATTTTCTCGATGTTTTTCAGCATCAAAAAAAAGTTCAATTTTCATGACCCCAAATTTAGTTTCCATTTCCACTAAGGACGAATAAGGGTCGGGCTCGAATTTTAGGGTATCGGCTTGTACTTCTTCTAATAAAGCGGGCGCTTTGCGAACAATTGTTTGGCGGCCGTTATTATTATTGTTTGAATTGGCTTCAGAGGTACTTTTGGCTTGGCTTGTAGTAGTAGAACTAACCAGGCAGGAGCTTAAAAAAGCAGAAACCGTAATAATCAATAAACAAATAAACAAAGACCTTATAATCATGATAAATTAATGCTTGAGTGTGTAATAATCGCAAAGTGGGACCAATATAAGGATAATAATCTATCTGTACAATCTACTCCCCCTTAGCTCCTCACAAAAACGGCTCCATAGGCCAAAAAAAAAGGTCAAAAACCAAGCATTTAACTTGGTTTTTAACCTTTTTTGAAGGCAAAACTTAATTTATTGTTTCACTAGTTTACGATTGATTGTCTGATTGCCAGATAACAACTGCACTAAATAAACTCCTTTTGACCAATTGCTACAATCTAACACAAGTGTTTGCCTATTCGAAATTTCTGACAAATGGATTAATTTACCTCCAGTATCCGTCACCCGCAGTGTTGCCGCTGCATTATTACCTGAAAAATCTACCGTTATACTTGATTTGGCTGGATTGGGATATAATTCAAATTGAATTGCTTCCGAAGGTGAAAGCCATGCTGTAGATACTGAGGGAACTACTTTACGCACTTCTTCCGTAAGTCGGTTCGTGAACCAAATATTACCTTGAGGTCCAATTTTTAAGCCCGTCAAACCGGTAGCACCTGTTGATATTTTTCCCAAATATTGGGCTGGATTTATACTGATGTCATAAAAGCGGATATCGCCGGATTGGTAATCACCCACAATCATTCTGTCTTCAAGAATATCAATACCACAAGGGCGAACCAAACCAGTATCTATTACAGTTTCTTGAACCACATTAACCATTTCATTGTAAGCAGCCAATTGTTCTAATCCCACCAAGGGATTACCAACCGTACCCGTGGCCGTATTCATACGTATAACCCGGTCGTTTCCTACATCAGCAATGTACAACCAACCATTCGCTTTGTTGAGTACCAAATGACTTGGAATCATAGGGTCTACGGCATCTCTCGATACATTCACCTCTTCATAGCGTTTGATGACAGCGTCCCCGTGGTAAGACATTCCTGGACCATGATCGGCTTTAAAATCATACAAAACGATGTCGGTATTGAATCCATCAAAAACCCAATAGGCATTATCTTTATGGTGTGCGATTCCCATCGAATGTGGTGATTCGTGCAACATATCTAAATGAGAACCATTCGTGCCAGGCCCAGCATATTGAGCATATATACTCATATCGGAAGACCAAAGTGTAGGCCCGGTAAACTCCGTATTGTTATGGTTTGCATCAAAAACTCCTGGAGAACTAGCAAAATTACCATTCGTACCAAATGCAATTCCTGTTGGTAAAGACATAAAGTGCCAATTATTACCATCTTCTTTAAATACCGAAGACTGAGAAGGCATACCTGCATCGTAAATAGTAACAGTGGTACCACCACCCGGCACATCCTCTTCATTAATTACCCACAGTTCATTTGCACGAAAAGGATGAAAGTCTAAATCCATAGGTTTATCTATTTGTTGTGCTGAGGTAGCAATCGTGCTATAGACGGGAGGCGCCAATAAATAATCATCTAAGATATTAGGTGACACAAATGCTTGGTATACATCCACAGCTACAAAAATAGTATCGTTACTGTTGTTCATATCAGGATTTGAGGCATTCAAATTATCAATCCAAACTCGAATATCTTGTACCCCAACTGTCGACGGTGTCCATGCAGTAGCAAAACTAAATTCGAATTCATCGAAAGAAACAACATTAGACAAACTGAAGGTTTCGGACACTACCGCCTGACTACCTACTTGATAGCTCAAATCGATTGAACCTAAAGTCGTGGACCCGATATTCATAATTGTACCGCTTATCGTGGCATTTTCGAGGTTACTCACTTTAGCATAGGGAGTATTCAGTTGAAGCATAGAAGCATCGTAAGCCATCAAAGAACCCGAAACAACGGTTGATTCACTTGCTAAAAATTGCCCTCCAGAGGCTACTACATTGCCGTCAATACTTACCGAATAAGAACCATTGCCATAAGAACAACATATCCCATCGCCGTATCCGTCGTATATCGTAAAGGTTACAAGGGTATTAGAATCGAGACAAGCCGTTTCATTGACAGGTGTTGTATTTCCATCGGTATAAGGACCACCTGAAGCATAAATCGGTGCCCCACCAGGACCCGTAAATTCCCAGGTAGTTTCCGAACCATAATTGTCGGGCACGATCGTTAAAGAGGCCTCTATCTGCCCAGGACATTGCCCAAAAGCAAGTTGAACCGATAAAAAGCAAGAAAAAGCTATTAAAATTGTTGAACACTGATTCATAATTAATATTTTTTGATTTAATAGGATTGTTTCAAGTACGCTTGTGATTGAAGGACCAAATGTACGCTCAAACAACCATATATTTGATACAAAAAAACGAAGTTTATTCGATTCTAACGACTCTTTTAGTCGTTTTTGACAATTGATTTTAAATTAGATAAAAATATGCTTAATGGTGTAGCGTTGCTGATTAACTATCAGTTGAATATAACTTGGCCCAGAAAAAAAGGCTTCCTTGGGAAAGTCAAATTGATAGCGACCCGCCGGCTGAAAAACAGTTCGTTGTAATTGATAACTATATCCTGTATGGTGAAACAATCGAATCTCAACTTGTGCATCTTGTTGCAATTGATAGCTTAGATGCCATTCATCTTGCGATGGATTTGGAAAAGATTGAAACAAACTAGGGTTAAAAGCTGTATTTTTGGGTAGTGACAAAGTAGTATCCACCCCAAATTTAGCGACAAATATATCATAAGTGTCTCCTTCGCTAATCAAGCTATCTCCCATAAAAATTGTACTGTCTTGAAAAGAACCGACCGTGTAGATTGTTTGCTGATCCTGAACATACAAATCATAACAAAAATCGTTGTAGTGATAGCCCATATCTCTAGCCCAGAATAAAGCACCTGATTCATTATATTTTGCCAAAAAAATATCGGTAGGACGACTTACATGACGATTTTGAAAAGTATCTTGCCCCAACACCATAAAGGAATCGAGCGTCCCCATCAAGTACACATTATTTTGGAGATCAAAATCGATCGCGTAGGCTCTTTCGTCAAAGTTTTGTCCAATATCCTTGACCCATAATAAAGCGCCATCTGTATTAAACTTGACCAGCATAGCATTGTCTTCTTGTCCTCCTATTACAAACTCTGTATCGACAAAAAGCGATCGATTGAACCAGCCTGCTACATAAATATCTTGATGGGCATCGACTTTTACACAAGCCCCTTCGTCTACACTAAAACCTCCAAAGGTTTTGATCCAGGACATCTCCCCAATTTCGTCAAATTTTGCTAAAAAAACGTCGTAATTACCCTTGCTCAAAATCGTGTCCCCTGCTATAAAAAGAGCATCTCTGAATGACCCTGTTAAATAACAATTGTTGTTTGCATCACAGTGGATAGAACGAGCTTGTTCGATAGCAGGTCCTCCAAATGAAGATAACCACTGAATATGTCCGTCGATTGGATCGACACTTCCAACAAATACGTCCCTCAATCCAATAGCCAAAAGCAACAAACTATCCATCCGAAAGCCCTGTTCAAAATACCCCGTAATCATTAGTGAACCATTTGAAGCTATTGATATAGAATTCCCACTTTCATATCCAATACCAGCCCCAGAATTCAGCCACTGTATAGTACCCGAACTGTCGATTTTCGTCAAAAGCATGTCCAACTGATTTTGACTTGTGATACTATCAGAATTATTGTAGATAGTCCCTTTAAATTCACCAATCAAATAGATTTCATCATCATTGGCTATTGCAATATCATTAAAACGGTTGGTGGAAGAACCCGATATATTACGGAGCCATTTGAGTTGACCGTCTTCACTATATTTGGCTACAAATGCATCTTCAGCAGCTGTCGCTGTGTAAGTTGAAAAACTGCCTTGATAAAAACCAGCTATATAAACATCTCCACAGGGTGCTACCGCCATCGCGCTAATCTGTTCGTACTGATCTCCTTTAATCGTTTGTAACCACTCTACCTGCAAGAGTTGTGCCCTGAGTAGAGGACCGTGTAAAGTAATAAAAAGATAAAAGAGGATTTTCATAATTAATAGATTTCTATAAGTAAGATGGTACAGCACCTTATATTAGCTGTTGCAAAATTAATAAAAAAAAATCTAAGATTCGGAGCAAACAGATATTTAGCTTATTATATGTTGCAAAAATTACACTATTTAGAAATTAATGCTAAGTGATTGCAAATTTAGTATAAAAAAAGAGGGCGCCCCAAACAGGACGCCCCCTTCAAAAAATAATGAGCCGTAATTCAATCCATAATTGATTTATTGTTTGATGAATTTTCGGGTTTGTTGTCCAGTTTTGCTTGCCCATTTAATTAGATAAACACCGGAGACCAACTGATTCAACTTGTAGGTATGATTGCATTGCCCAAGTGGACAAGTCAAGGATTCTTCAAAAACTACCTGACCAGCAATATTTAAAATAGAGACTATGCCGGTTCCTGCTTCAGCAGTTGTCAACGATAACTGCAGTTGATCTGTTGCCGGATTTGGAAAGACATTTAATTCAAACTGATGATGGATATAAGCAGTTGTAGAACTGTAATAATTTATGATTGGAGCCATTGTATTAACTCTAAAACCAGGTTTCGTATCCTTGTAATTAATATTTCTGCTAAAATTCCCAGCAGAATCTATGGTAATTGTGTCACAGAAGGTAGCAATACAATTATTAACTGAATCAAAAGCTGTAAGACAAATCACATAGGACCCGAAATTAGCATATTGATGTGTAGGTGATCCTGAAAATGCACCAGTATTGTCACCAAAATCCCATACATAATAAAAGAAAGCATTATTCGCGGCATTGTTAATTACCGGTTGCATCCATAATATAAATGGGTTAATTGTATCCTGACTAATGTTCATATCTACCGACAAGCCGTTACAAGGAGCCGGGTTATTATTCAATGTTGTAATGATAACATTTTGGCAGTAAGTAGCCGTACAATTATTAGAATCTACTACCGTGAGGCAAACGGTATAATTTCCATTATTAGCGTAGCTGACCGTAGGATTCATCTGCGCAGAAGTGGTACCATTTCCAAAGTCCCAAGTATATGAATAGCCTCCGGCACCTCCAGTATTTGTTGCTGTTAAATTAACAAACCCATTAGCAGTTGTACTATAAGTAAAAGCCGTATTAAAGTTGCCACAAGGATTGCTTGCACCACCTATACATACATTTGTTGTTTCAGATTGTGTAAAGTTTCCACCTGAGGCCAAAACACTATTAGAGGCATCCGCTAAAACATAAGACCCTTGCCCCCATCCGCAACAAATGCCATCACCAAAACTATCATAAATATTAAAATCGTAGCAGCCCGTTGGCAAACAGAAATTGAAATATTGCGTGGTACCATTATCTGCATTAGTATACCCGTTTCCACTATACAACACTACATTATTGGCATCTGTTAGAGTCCATGAAGTTTCGTAAGCAAAATTATCAAAATTTAAGGCAAGAGTCAGCTGATTATTGTTGCATGGGAGTGCATTTACTGATACAGTATCACAGTATGTAGCTACGCAACCTAAGGTATCATAAGCTGTTACGCATACAGTATACATTCCTGATGCAGGGACACTATTATATGTATGAACCGGATTCGATCCCGAACCGACCGTGTTGTCTCCAAAATCCCAAACATATTGCATACCTATACCATTCGTACTGAAATTTACTACCGAACCGTTGCTAGATGAACTGAAAAAGGTTGTAAAATTCGAACAGGGATTAGTGGCACCACCCAAACATATGGTTTTGGTATCGGTATACCCAAATGAACCACCCGATGCTAGAACATTTCCGGTAGCATCGCTAAGGCTGTAATCCCCTTGACCATACAAACAACAGATACCATCTCCATATGAATCGTAGATATTAAAAACATAACAATCGGTGGGTAAACAAAAGGTCTGTGTTAAATTAGTACCGTTCTGATTTGGAGTATAATTAGCACCACTTGCTACAATCAAGCCTTGACCATCTCTGAGGTCCCAAGATGTTTCGTAGGCATAATTATCAAAATTAATGGCTAATGTCAACTCATTGAGCGTACAAGGATTAGCCCCACTATTAATCACTACGGTATCGTAGCTTGTAAACATGCAGCCGTTGGCATCGGACACCACCAATATAGCGCCATAATTAGCATTGGTATTTGCGTAAGTATGATTAGGATTAGCCTGTGTAGAAGACCCTCCGTCTCCAAAATTCCAGCTGTAACTATAAGGAGGTGTACCACCAATCACCGAAGACACAAAACTAACAACATTGCTGTTCGTAGTGTAGGTATATGATGCGCTGAAATTATTACAAGGATTTGAATTGCCTACCGTAATAGTTTGCATATATGATCTTGAACAACCATTGTTGAAATTAACATACAGATAAACGTTGTAAGTTCCTCCAGTGGTATATTGATGAAAAGGATTGGCCAAGGTGGAGGAAGTTCCATCACCAAAACTCCAAAAATAATTTCCTACATTTTGACTAGTTGATGAGAAAAACTGAACCACGCCGTTATTGTCTTGATAGCTAAAATTGGCATATATAGAACTATCCGTACAGGGATTGTTGGCATCTACCGAATCGCAGTATGTAGCTGTACAGCCATTTGCGTCGGTAGCAGTTACACAATATAAATACCATTGATTAGGGTTATTGTAATTGTGGTTGGTAAACTGACCCGATGCAGATGAATTGTCGCCAAAATCCCATAGATACGTAAATGGTGCAGTACCGCCCGAAGCCGATGCGTTAAAGTACACCAAACCATTTACCGTAGATGTTGTATCGTTAAATGCAAACGCTGAAACACCAAATCCACTACAGGGGTTGTTGTTTGATACCGAAACAGAATCACAATAGGTAAAAGTACAATTTGAATCAGAAGCTACAAGGCAAACAGAAAAAAGACCATTCATATTGTAGGTATGTGTAGGATTAGACCCTGTCGCCGTTGAACCATCTCCAAAAGTCCAGTAATAAGAGGTTGACGCAGGGTTCATACCTCCTGTAACTGAATTAAAGGTAACCACAGTCCCTGAAGCAGTCCAACTGTAGGAGGCTTGGCATTGCCCAAAAGACAAATGGATGTTACACAATAATAAAGTGGTGACGAATCCACATAAATTTAAAAATCTCATAATTTGATAGTTTAATTGTTAATTTTATTATTTTTCAACTAAAACGGACGTGGTTTATAATATTACTATACTACAATTATATAACAATGTACTTGAGCAAAAAAACACAAAAATCAACAATACTTATATTTATTATTATTAATTTAATTTATAAATCAATGAAAATAAGCTTATTAATTTAATATTTTACAAATAAAATATTTAAAATGTGATAGATATAAAAAAAAGGTTGCTCCATGGAGCAACCTTTTTTTATATTATCAAAATATAGGTATATAGGTCTACGTCTAGAATGTAGGACATCCTAAACGACGGCCTTTACGATTGCACAATGTCCAAACATAAGAAAGTTCAAAACCTCCATTCGCTCTCGTGGCGCCCATCAATTTAGATACATTAATATCGTAACTAAATCCTATGTGAGAAGAACCAAACTTGAGTCGAATCAGCGCAATTAAAGCATCAACACCAAAAGCAACCTGATCAGAATTTGCTTGTGCCATATTAGCACCACGCATATACATTCCTATTGTAAATGCTTGACGGCTCACTGATTTTTTGCTGAAATCAAATTTAACACCCGTACCAACATTCAGTTGTGTTGAGGGCCCTTGAAACCATAGTCCAAAACTTGGCACCAAGGCTAATCTTCTTGCCAATCGAGCCTCACCTCCACCATGTACCGTAATTTTAGTAAAAAGAGGTTCTGTACCTTGTGTAATAAAAGATAGATTTGATTTTGTTAGATGCTGAAATGCAACCCCTGCATAAACATTACTTTGATTCTTTTTATCTAAAGCACTAAACCACATGATACCTGCATTCAAATCAGCTACTGTTAGGTTTCTGTTGAAAACACTCTCATTATCAGGTAACGCAGGATTGAATGCCGAACCATCCCAATTAGTACCCCATCTTAACTGATCTAAGCGAATACTTCTTTGGTTAAATCCAATCTGAGCCCCCGCAACAAGGTAATGCTCATTAGCACGTCTCCCCCCAATTTTTTTGAGATAAGAACCAGAAAAAGAGGCTTGTATCGATGTCATTTGAGAAGCGCCTGCGCGGTCAACCCAAACAGACAATCCTAAACCAACATAATCTTTTTTGCCCGCATTTAGCTTTCCTTCAACACCTAAACCAAAGGTATTAAAGGCATACTGACCAGCTACAGAGGCCCACTGATTGCGGTAAATCGCAGATACGCGCATCTGACAAGACATAACGCCTGTTGTAGCAGGATTCATGGTCAAATTAGACACATAAAATTGCGAAAAGTGCATATCCTGTGCTTGTGCCTTTTGCACAAAAGAGGCCGCAATAAAGATAAATAAAGTAAATAATTTCCCTGATTTCATAATCTTTAGATTTAATTTTTCTCCTTTTGGGAAAGTAGAAGTTAGTTGCTTTGTTACATTTATTTTATGATGGAATCGCATGAATAAATGCACGCGATTCCACCGATAATTATCTTACTAAGGTTACATCGCCTTTGCGAATTACTGTTTCTCCGTTCACCAATACAATTTCTGCATAGTATACCAAAACAGCAGGATTCATAGGCTTACCATTGAAATTACCATTCCATCCGTTGACAGGGTCCGTCGAACCTGGTTCAAAATCTTCTCCTAAGTGGACTAATTCTCCCCATCTATCGAATACCATGAAAGTTTTAATTCTGTCAACATCGTTAGAACCATAAATGGTAAAGACATCATTTACACCATCTCCGTTTGGAGAGAATCCGTTTGGTATATATACGGATTGTTCTTGGTTGACTAATATCTCGACTACAGAAGTATCGCCACAACCGTTATTTAAGGCTAAGATAAACTGCATATCCGTGTAGAAGGTATCAGGTGTGAAACCTTCTAGTGCAGTAGTACCTGTTATTAAAGGCGTAATGATACCCGTATTCGGGTCAAGCATTGACCAAGAGACTAATGAACTATCTACATCAGAGTTATTGACAGTACCGTATAAATCTACGGTCTCACCCATATTAATCGTCGCATCCTGAAATGCTGTAACAATATAGTCGAGGGTATCTCTGATGACGATATTTTCGACTGAGTCAACACAACCATTTCCATCTTGTACATAAACTGTATAGATTCCAGCTCCTAAACCTTGGCTTAAGATGGCATCCGAACCGTAAGGCCCTACAACTGAATAAGAGTATAAGTAGGGAGCTGTACCGCCTGCCACTGAATTAATCTTAATTACACCATCTGTACTATCGGTACAACTTACCGTGTTACCTGTCATAAAGGCGGCAACCGGTTGGTCGGGTTGACTGATCGTGATAGTAGCCGATGCGTTACATCCTACAGAATCAGTAATAGTAATAATGTAAGAAGTATCTGGAGGAGAGGCTGTCAAACCTGTAGCCATTGCTGTTGTAGCACCGTTGCTCCACAAGTAAGAAACCT
>CAJQQM010000150.1 GCA_905480485.1 uncultured Aureispira sp. | reverse complement strand
TTTTCAATTTGATTATCATATGTTTGGGGCTGCCATGGGAACTTTAGCGGTAGAAGCTTGGAATGGTTCTGCTTGGAATACGGTTTGGAGTTTATCTGGTCAACAACAGACTTCTTTGGGTGCGGCATGGACGACAATTTCAATTCCCCTAACAGGATACTCAGGTGCCATTAACCTACGATTCGTAGGTACAAGAGGGGGTTCTTATACAAGTGATATGTGCATAGACAACCTATTGTTAACGGAGGTAATCCCACCCTGCTTTTCGAGCCCTGTCCCAGTCATTGTTACGGTTGTACCACCTTCGTCTCTTGCAGTAACCGGCAATACTCAAATATGTGCATCTAACACGACCACACTGAGCACTTCAGGTACTTCTGTTGAATGGTATTCAGATGCTAGCGGAACAAATGTTGTGGGAACTGGCAACAATTTCACCACCCCCGTTTTGACAGCAAATACAACCTATTACGCCGGTGAATCGCCTTCCTTTTCAAGCGGAACATACGATCAAACAATTAGTATTCAAGGAGGATCTGGGCTTTCTGCAAATACTGCCTTTAATTTTCCAGGAACACCCACTGGAGCAACCGGTTCCCCTACACTGACGATCACAGCATTTGGTGACATTGACGGTACAGGAACGAATCTAGAACAATGGCGAGTAGACGACGAAACAGGGACTGCAGCTGGCACAGCTGGAGGATTAGGATTTGGTCAATGTTCGGAGACCACAACAACTGTTGTGAACTTAACAGTTGCACAAATTGATGCTTGGGCAGCCAATGGATCGATAGACTTTACAGGAGTAGATCCGACTGGAAATATAAATTACACCTTGTGTGGAGGCGACTATTTACAGTTGCAACTCACTTATAATTACGCTACAGGAAATCCTTGTACTCCACAACTGACTCAAGTAGATATTAATATTGATCAGCCTTCGACGCCTGCAGCAATAGACGCCGTACCTGGATTTAGTTGTCCAAATACAAGCATCGCTTTAACGGCCTCTGGAGGGATATCAGGAACTGGTGCAGTCTTAAAATGGTACGACGCTCCAAATGGGACGGGTAATCTTTTAGGAACCGGTAGTACAATCAATGTATTACCCACTGTGAACGGGCAAAGCTACTACGTACGTCGGGAAGGCAGCTGTAATAATACCACAGATGATGTGCTTAGTATCAATTTGCGGGACTTCGTCTATGGACTAGACGGTGCAAGTTCCTCCAACTACTGCACCGATGATAATGGTTGGAACCATTTCTACAACGGCAATGAAATCCTGTTATCCATTCAAGGAGACTTATCCGGAGCAGCACCCGGCTATCCTCTAATTTCTATAGCCAAAAACACAACCGGCTATTTCCAACAAACCGAGGGTCCTTTTGTTCCTGCCTCTTGTGCTAACGGGCTTTCGCCAGGCGAAGAACGTTTTGAAATGGAACGTTCTTGGAACGTAGACTTAGGACCAGGTGGTGTACCAAACGGCACCTATAATCTAAGGTTTTATTATGCAGCCTCCGAGAAAACGGCTATTGAAACCGCTGCGGCTAATTTTATGAGTTCCTATCCTGCCTGTGCTTACAATTACAAATACCTTAATCAAAATGGTTTTTACTGGTTCAAAAACATAGGAACAAACTATATAGCTCCCGCTTTTGATGGCCTGCAATTGTCTGGCACCAATGGAACTACTTCTAACGCTATAAACTACGATGAAATTACTGGAATCAATAGTTTTTCAGGTGGTTCAGGTGCCATCATTTTGGTTCCCGATGTATTTCTTCCTGTAGAATGGTTAGGCTTTAGTGGAGAAACTGACAATGAAATAAACTACTTGAATTGGGCTACTGAATCTGAAAAAGATGCTGATTATTTTAATGTACAGCGCTCTGAAGATGGCTCAAATTTTTATAACATTGGAATGGTGGATGCATATGGCACGACTAACTCAACGCGTTACTATGCCTTTGAGGACGATAACCCTATGGAAGGTGAAAATTATTACAGATTAGAGTTAGTGGACACCGATGGTCAGATATCCTATTCTTCTACTATTTCATTAATGATATCTTCATACAGTGAAGCCTATACTTTTTATCCCAATCCGACCAAAAACCTAGTCTTTTATCAATTTAAATCTTCGACAAAAGAGTCCATTAAAATTGAAGTGATGGATGTATTAGGTCAACAGATACAACTTTTAGAACTAGAAACAGCAATAGGTAAAAATGATATTCCAATTAATTTGTCCTCTTTCCCGACAGGCAGCTACATGATTCATGTGCACAACGAACAAAATGTAACGATTCACAAAGCTAAAATCATTAAAAATAAACAATAATACGCGTTGATTGAGCGACACCTTAAGATAATTAGCGCTTGAATTTATTTTTAATGAATGAATTGTAGAAGGGCAGTCACTGAACTCAGTGGCTGCCTTTTTTTCTTTGTCCAAGTGCTGCTTAAAGCAAATCCTACTTTACTAAATCCTTGAGATATACATAGCGTTGTCCTCTTTGTGGAATTTGCATCGATCGAATAAAGCGCATCTTTAATTTATCTATAACCTTTTGGGAAGCTAAATTATTGGAAGATGTAGTCGCCAAAATACGTTGACATTTGAGTTGATCAGCTGCATAGCGTAACCAAAATCGCCCTAACTCTTGAGCGTAGCCATTACCCCAAGCCTCTTTCGCTAATATAAACCCAAACTCTACATCCTCTTTATTTAGATAATGACAAGGCAATAAGCCTGAAACACCAATAATTTTTTGATCGACCTTTGTTTGTATGCCATAAAACCCCAGAATAGGCTTTTCCTCATTGACAAACTTCTCCTTCAATAAATTTTCAAATTCTTCTAGATGTAAGGTTCTGTTTTGTAAAGCCCATTGCATGACTTCTTGGCTATCACAAAACAAAAGACGAAGATCGTCATAAAAAGAGGCTTCATATGGGAGTATATTTAATCGTTCTGTACACAGCATATTTTGATTCTATAAAAAATAAGTAGACCGTTTTGATTGTTCAATTGGTATAATAGAACTTGAATTAATGCAAAGGATATCGTTTCAAAACAGCAATAATAAGCTCGATAAGCGCCACACTAATCGTCGTATATACGGCAGCAACACTTAAATAATATTTAATAAAACTAGCATGCGTGAATGGATGTGCAGAATCGCCCACAAGTAGCCCAGTTAGTAACATCGCAAAAGCAGCTAAAGCAGCCCCCAGCAAAAAAGCATCTCGGTGTCGAGTCAACTTGAACACATGCCAAGTACACCACATAACACAAAAACCAATTATCAGATAAAACGTGTAAAATAAAAAATCGTACAGAAAACTGCTAGAAAGAAAAGAGTAAGGCAAGTTAGACCTATTACTATTAAAACTTGCCCAATCATAGCAGCCGTATAGCCCTACAACAATAAATATTTGAACAGCATATCTTGTGTAGCTGTCTCGCTTTGTCAGATACTCTCTAGATGAATTCTTATCTAATAACTCTACCATTCGTCTTAACTATTGAACAATCTTCAAATAATTCTGAAGTTGTAAACTATACAATTATTTAGATTTTTTTGCATAAAAAAAGAAGTAAGCTTATTTATTAGTACTTTAAGTATTAAAAATACTTTGTCTAATGCGACAAAAACCTTCTTGGCGTGATTAGTCGATTATAGCGTACGACCTTGCGTATTAACAGCTAAAAAACAACCTTGAACAGTTGGGCAAAGCTAGAAATAGACAATTATCCCTAACAATACCTTAGCACGATCTGAACGGCCCCTGATAGCAGAATCGGCCCATCAATTGAGCTTATTAGTAGATTGAGGCAGGTTTAGAATACGTTTTATGTACACAAAACGATCATCCCTTGCATGCTGAAACAATAAAATTTAGTCAATACTGCCACGGTATACTATGCTAAAACAGGGTGGGATAGGCAGCGTCTATTTAGTCGATAAAAAAATCGGAAATAATACTATCTGCCAATAGTTTACCCGATGCAGTTAGCGTATAACTATGATTGGATAAATGCATCCACCCCTCTTGAATATAGGCTTGCGCCAGCATCTCAAAAGCCTTAGTTTGTGCAGCAAATCGCTGATGAAGTACACTTTTTTGAACACCCCACTTGGTTCTTAGAGCAGTCATTATGTATTCGTTGTATTGATCGGCAAGCGACAATATTTCTTTTTCCCAATACAACTCAGCGGCTTTTACTTGTTGCATGTATTGTTCGTTATTCGCTCGATTCCACTGCCTAGATACACCATCAAATGAATGCGCCGAAGGCCCTAAACCTAAATAGGCTATTCCTTGCCAATAACTACGGTTGTGCTTTGCATAAAACGATGGCTTACAAAAATTAGAAATTTCGTACTGTTCGTAGCCGTTTGCCTGCATCATTTGCAATAAAATCTCAAATTGTTGCGCACTGTGTTCGTCTTCTACCGCAGGGACTAGGCCTTTTTTAATTTTATACTCTAAAGCTGTTTTGGGTTCTACCGTTAAAGCATAGCAAGACAAGTGCCGTACCCCTAAATCAAAAGCTTGCTGCAAATTGGTTTTCCATTTTTGATGGCTAGTCGTAGGCGCCCCGTAAATCAAATCTATGGTTAAATTCTGAAATCCTTCTTTTTGCGCGTTCTGAATACAATCCAATGCCTCCTTAGCAGAATGTGCTCGATTCATAAATTGCAAATCTTCTTCATCAAAAGATTGGACACCGATACTTAAGCGATTAATAGCTGTCGACCGCAATGCTTGTAAATAATCAACACTTAAATCATCAGGATTGGCTTCAAGGGTAATTTCTACATCCGCTGCCAAGTCAAAATAATTCTGGAGATGGTTTAATAGTACATTGATTTCTTGTGATGTAAGTAAAGATGGCGTTCCACCTCCAAAATATATAGAATCAATCTCGACCTCGTCTAAATAAGTATGACGCTGATTTATTTCCGCAACTAAAGCTTCAATCATTTGCTCTTTTCGATTCAAGCGTGTTGAAAAATGAAA
>CAJQQM010000149.1 GCA_905480485.1 uncultured Aureispira sp. | reverse complement strand
AAGTTGTATACAGCTACTAGTAACTGTAATCTGTAGTTTGTAAAATAATGCTGTTATAAAGGTCATCAAAATAAAATAGCTTATCAGCAGCCTAGTGTCGATGTTTTGAATAGTATCTGAGAAGATAGAAGATAGTGCTACTAATAATACAAATAGACTATTGACCAATACAAATATTCGTCCATATTGTTTTTCTTCGTATTGCATACTATGATCGTTTAGATTTTGAACAAAAAAAAACACTAGATGCACCAGTGCTTTTTATTTCTAAATACAGTAAAGAAATATTTTTAGTTCCTATTTTTGATGATTTTCTGTAAATGAACCGTATTGTTAGAACTGTTTATCACTTTAACCATATAAGAACCTGCAGCAAAATCACCTATATCTATTGGTATTGTATTTAGTCCAATAGTCGTCAATGCCTGCTTAGAAAGGATTTGTTTGCCCAGCACATCCAATACTTCTATCTTTAAAACTTCCTCTTGCAAACTTTCGTATTGGTAATAAACTACATCATAGGTTGGGTTGGGATAAAAACTATAGCCCTCTTCATCTGATAATATATTTAAAAGTATTGTCTTGGAAAGACTGCGCCCTTGATCGTTGTCAACGAGTTCTAATTTGTAGTAATTTAAGCCCGTAAATGGATGTTCGTCTACAAATTGATACTGTTCAACTGTAGAAGAATTGACAGAAGCTGCTACCGTTCCAATTGTACTAAATGAATGCCCGTCTTTAGACCGCAACACATTGAAATAGTCTGTGTTTTTTTCTGCAGCTGTCGACCAATATAAATTGTTGAATTTCCCTTCTGTTTCGCCTTCAAATGAGAGCCAATCGACTGGTAATAAAATAGAAGGTGTTAGAATAATGGCCCCTGTACCACCAGAAAAGTTGGTAATACCTGTCATTTCACTATAATTAATACCATTAGAGGTAATTCCTGTAGTGGCGCTTAGATGCAAGCCGTCAAAGTCAGGTGCTGAATAATTTGACCCTGTATTTTTGAACCAATAAAAACCTAAAGGAGTAGCATATTTATAACTGTATCCACAGCCAGGATAGCTAGCCATCCAATTAGCCGCCGCAGTTTCTATGGCAGCCTTTTCGGAAGGCTGATAATAAAATCGGACATCATAGTTGCCTATAGCGGTACCACCTCCTAAGTTGACGTTCCAATTCCGTTGCATTTCAAAGCGTTCTTCTCCAGGTGTAAGACCGGAAGAAGCACATTGAGGAGCTGTAAAAGGCCCTTGAGACTGCTGATAAAAGGTACCATTATCCATTATCGTAATTTGAGGAAAGCCAGCAGGTACTGCAGATAAGTCTCCTTGAAGTGATAATAGAATGTCGTCACCGTTAAAAAAATGATGCCAACCGTTGTTGTCGGTGCACCAATTGTTAGAACTTGCACTGTTCCACCCGTAAATATAATTCTTAAGATTAATGCTCACCGAATCATCAGCGGTTGTATTACAACCTCCCTCTCTGCGTATGTAATAGGTTTCTCCACTAGTCGCAGGAGTTACATTGTAAACCGAACCAGAACCTAACCAAGTACCCGTTCCGTTTGGTCCGGTATACCACTCAATGCTTGACCCCAATCCAGCCGTTCCGCCTCCTGCTGTTAAAGTCAGAGTAGAATTGGGGCAATAAGTACCCGGCATCGGCGACATTGATGGTGCTGTTGATGGTGTTCCTACATTAATATCTACGGTATTGGTCACGGTACAACCTGCATAAACAGATGCGACGGTATAAGTTGTAGTGGATGCAGGGTTGGCTACGGGGTTTTGTATAATCGAACTAGATAAACCAGCAGATGGTGACCAGGTGTAGCCCGAACCTGAATTACAATTGTACTGTAGTTGCATTTCCAAATAATCTGTTCCCACACCACAAAGTGTAGCATTGACATTCCCGAGCACATCAACTGCATTAAAATCGATAGAACCATTTGCTGCCCAGGTATTAATTTGAAGGGCTGTAAGCGGCAAGATTACCGTATGTACTGATCCACATTGAGTCAATCCACCTCCACAAGTCCCGATAGTATTACCGATTTCATCCATGATAGTCCATAATTCGGCGTTTGTTCCGGTTGATACACCGTCCAAATCCCCGTAGGCTCTGATAGTCAGTGTGCCTCCCGTTGAGCCGGTAGGTGTGCCTGCAAAATTAAAAGCATTGATACCATTTAACAGAGCAGGGTTGGTAAAGTTAATGGTCTGATCGTAACAATTGACACCTATCCCCCCCGAAGCGGGTGCCCCATTGACCATCAGCTGCGCTGATAAATTCAGGGCGGGGTCTCCGATACACAACCCTAAAGGCCCAGCCGGTGTGATGTCGACTTGAATATCCTGCACATTGACCGTTACATTACCTATACTAGGACAACCTGGATTTGCAGGGTCACTAACCGATACTTGATAATTCGTTGTACCTAATGGACTCGCTGTAGGCGATTGCAAACTAGGGCTATTTAAATCAGCCGAAGGCGCCCACAAAAAGCTAGCCCCCGATGGCATCGATGCATTACATATATTAAACCGCATATTGGGTCGATAAGCATAAGTAAAGGCAGGTGGCATAGTACATCCTGGTCCTATGGTATTTGAGTAGTTACGCATCGTAGTATTAGACCCGGTGGTTAGGGTATAAAAATGTGCATCCGAACCAACAGTTGTACTGTTGTCAAAACAAGTTTCAATAACAATACTAGATTGGCCATCCCAATCAAAAGGCGTACTCAAAACAAAGGTATTCCAACCTGCAGTCGTCGAATAATTAACCGGGCCATACACCACCCCTGCGGTCGACTCCCAAGCAGTGGTCGTTAATGAGGCTGCATTGGTACAGCCCATTCTAATTGTAAAACCATTGAAGGCACCTGTCGTGCTTTTGGTCGCTACATTGAAGGCTATTTCTGTAATTGTTCCAGCACTTAAGCCCATGGCCGTCAAATCGGCTACAGAATATAAAAACTGATATTTAGCATCTTGATAGCCTCCATAAAATGGTCCGTAAGTAACCGATGAGGTTAGCGCTGTCCCAACATCTGCCGTAGTTCCCAAGCCGCTACATCCCCCTGGATTTAATCCACATACCTGAGGAATTGATGAGACATCTAACACGACCGACGATCCAGGACAAATATTATCATCAGATGCTGAGGCAGAAACAGGATTGCCACTCACATTAACCGTTACAGATCCTACTCGCTGACAACTGCCGTTGCTCGTAACCGTTACAAAATAGGTCGAAGTAGAGCTTGGCGTAGCAACCGGATTACTAATGGTTGGGTCCGATAAAGAACTAGCGGGTGCCCAATTATAGCTGTAAGTACCTGCAACGTCTGTGGTAGCTAATAACAAGGTAGAATTGCCGTAGCAAATATTGGCATTCACGGCATTTACTGCAAGATTAAAATTATCTCCTACATTGACCGTTGCCACCGCTGAACCGTTACAACCGGATTGACTGTCCATTACGTTAAGAATGTAGTTGGTAGTGGTGGCAGGAGTAGCGGTTGGATTGGCAACAGTATTGCTGTTTAACCCCGAAGAAGGTGTCCAGGTATACAGTGGATTTGATACCGTTTCTTCACATATAGAGAATCGCATGTTGGGTCGTAAAGTTGTTCTCGAACCCGTTGCTTGTGCACAGGATGCAATAGTTGTAGAGGTATAATACATACAACGATAGGCTGGACTTGTGGTAGTATATCGAACAGATTCCGACCCTACATTACCCAAGTTATCTTCTTGAGCGCATATTTGGATAATTAAGTTAGAAACCCCATCCCAATCATAATCTGATATATTAAAAACATGCCAGCCATTATTGGTAGGATTGACATTACTGCTATTATATACCTGCACCATATTAGTTGTAGGCGTAAAGGCCGTACTATTGAATTGATCTTGATTGGTACAAGCCATTTCAATGGTAACTCGATCGTACATATAAGCTGTTGAGGTGGTGACGTACAAGGCTAGGGATTGAATTGTACCTCCAGTATAGCCCATCGCGTTTAGTTCGGCAGCTGTGTAAATATATTGTACTTTTTTGGTATAATCGGTACCCACCGTTATGGAACCGTAAAAAGGGCTGTAGGTTGCCGAAGCGGTTGTTGCTGTACCTATATCTACCGTCGAAGTTGAACCGGTACAACCTGTACTTAAGCCACAAGACACGGGGGTTATTTTTGCTGTAGAAATCAACTGAACGGGGTCTCCCTGACAAACCGAGGTGTCGGCAGGACTGATACTCACAGTAGGACCTATTCCAGATACCGTTATTGGTATTTGTACGTTTTTGTTGCATCCGTCTGCTGAAGTAATATCTACGGTATACAAAGTAGAACTCATCGGTGTAGCGATTGGATTACCTATAGTAGGGTCTGTCAAATCAGTTATAGGCAGCCAACTAAAATTAAATGGTCCTCGATTGATAGGGCCGTTCACGTTCAGCTGAACTGCTTCATTGGCACAAATAGTCGCATTAGTAGGACTGACCGATGGTGTAAAATCTGGAACAACATTTACGGTTACTTGATCGCTGTTGTTGCAAACACCTGTCAAATTACCGGTAACAGTATAGGTAGTCGTCGATGTTGGACTTGCGACCGGCGCAGCACAGTTGGCGCAAGATAAAGTTGCTGATGGGCTCCAAACAAAGCCCGAGGCGCCAAAACCTTGTAAAGTGGCTGTTTGGTTGCCACAAATTGTTACATCAGGCCCAGCATATACCCCTGTTGTAATATCAAAATCGACCGCAAATCCTGTCGTACCCATTACCGGGCAACCGTCATCATAAGCTACAAAAGTAATAACATCATTAAGATATCCCGGCTGAGAAGTCCAGCAAAATGTACCAACCACAGGGTTGGTTCCTGTTTGTGTAAATGTAGCACCTGGTAGCAAGGTGGTACCATCAGTTGTAATCGTAAGATTATTAGATAGGTCAATATTATCCTGAAAAACTACATCAAAACAGACTTGGTCTCCGAAGCAAGCCGATATAGTATTGGTTCCTGTTTGGGTTCCTGTTCCAGAAAAATTACTGATACCTCCCGTAGGATTCGTGGGTGGTGTATTGGTGCAACTGACCACCATTATTTGAAAATCATGTACGATTTCGGATAGTAAATTACCATTAGAATCCCATTCTTGTATCATAATCGCTACCACATAATTACCGATTGTTGGATGATTGAGTGAAATACATCCCGTCAATGGATCGAGTGTAAAATTATTGAGGGGCTGTGTAGGGCTAAAACCGGCCAAATGTGTAATGGGAGTTTGTCCCGTACTTGCGGGTGCTAACATCTGAAAAGTCATGCTATCTCCCTCCGGATCGTAGGTGGTAAGACAGTAATTAAAATTGGTATTCGTACAGGCATATGGAATCGGCGCTGCAGTAACTACAGGCGAACTATTACAGGGAGAATGTAAGGTATTAAGTGTTGTAGACATAGCCATATTATTGGATGTCGTCCCCGTCAAGTTGCTAGATGCGTCGCGACAGCACAAATCATAGGCCAAATGCCATCCGTTGCAATTAGCAGGCAATATTATCGTGGCCTCGTAGGTGTATTTCCATACACCTGGCTGAGTCCCGCCGCTACAATTAGAAGTAACAGAACTACACAATTGATTGACATCTACAGCAACACCTACTTGATTAAAAGTAGGTACAATAGGGTTGGTAAGACCGCAGTCATTTGTTAGTGTAAAATAAGCCGGAGACATGGTAGCGGGATGCGTGCCCGGACATTTCCGAAACAAGGTCATCGTAAAGGTGTATTCAAGTGGATTAGCGGGATTACAACTGTAAGTAATGTTGGCCCCTGGAATATGGGTAGCGTAAAGATTAGAAAATGTGGAATTTAGTAAAAAAATAACCGTTGTTAAACAGATACTTTTTAGTAGATGTATTCTCATAGTGCGTGATTTTGATGTAGGTGTGGTACTACTTTGGGGGGGAAGCAACATCGACCAGAATACTTTTTTAAAAAAATTATTGTCAGCTTAAAGATTCATTATTACTCACAGAACTTATTACAAAGAAAAACAATTATCATAAGAATAAAAAATATACACTAACAAAATACATAAAATATTATACCGAATAATCATTATTCACAAAAGAAAGACATCTATAGTTTCCACCAAAGAACTAAAGTCAAAACACACTTTATTGCACAGAAAAAGTGTAACACGAAATTAAACCGACTGATAGCAATGCTAAGAATACTTTTTTATCTTATTTTATTTACTTCCTAGCCTCCAGCGCTAGAAACCCAAAAAGCCAATAACCTTGTGGTTATTGGCTTTTACAATTCAAATCGTCTTTTTTATTATAGCTTATTCTTAACAACTTTAGCCGTGTGTACAGTCGATGCATTGGTATTGTGAATCCTTATCATATAAGTACCTGAAGGATAAGATGATAAATCAACAGAAACTTTATTCAAGCCAATTTCCCCTGTTTGTTCAACTAATTTCAATTGCTTGCCTAACACATCTAGAACCTCGACCTTTAGCAAGTCGCTGCTATACGATTCGTATTGATAATAGATCAATCCGTTGGTTGGATTGGGATAAAAACTATATCCTTTATCATCTTTTGATACCATTAATAAAATAATATCCGAAAAATCGATAGCTCCATCAATATCTACCAATTCCAGACGATAATAGTTTTCTCCTTGAAATGGAGACTGATCATCAAAACTATAATGAATGTTAGTAGAACTACTTCCGTGAGCGTTTACTATACCAATTGTTGTAAAATTAACCCCATCTTTTGATCGCTGTACATTAAAATATTCAGTATTTTGTTCAGCTGCAGTAGTCCAGGTCAAATGATTGGTTTTGTGGTCCGTTTCTCCTTCAAAACTTAGCCATTGAACAGGTAATAATGTATTGGGAACCAGAATAATAGCACCACTCCCTCCTGAAAAACTTACAAGTCCGTTGATTTGATCATAATTAATGCCATTAGATGTTGTGTTGCTGCTTCCCGTGATGTGTAAACCATCATAATCTGGTGCAGAATAATTAGATGAAGTATTCTTAAACCAATAAAAACCTTGCGGTGTAGCATATTTATAGTTGTACCCACATGCAGAATAGGAGGCCATATGCGCTGCAGCGGCAGTTTCAATCGTCGTTCTTTCGGATGGCTCATAATAAAATCGGACATTGTACGGAGGGTTCAAGGTACCGCCTCCAAAATCAACATTCCAACTTCTTTCCATTTCAAATCGCTCCTCACCAGATGTGTAACCGTTTGCACACGAAGCCGGACTTAAAGGCCCTTGTGTTTGTTGATAATAACTCCCATTATCCCAAATTGTAATTTGTGGACCCCCAATTGCTCCACTGACATCACCCTGAATTGATAGATAAATTTGATCACCATCAAAGAAGTGATGCCATCCAGAATTATCAGTACAATAGGTATTGGTTGTGGCAGCATTCAAGGCATAAACGTAATCTTTGAGCAGGATATTTACGGCATCGTCCCCTGTTATATTACAACTTCCCTCTCTACGAGCATAGAAGGTCTGACCATTACTTGTGGGATTTATATTGACAGAGGAACCAGAACCAAGCCAAGTTCCTGTACCATTTGGTCCATCATACCATTCAATAGAAGCACCGGTACCATTTGTACCACCACTAGCAGCCAAGGTTAATGTTGTATTGGGACAATAGGTGCCTGGCATTGCAATTATGGTAGGATCGGTAGAGGCAAAATCGACAGAAATATTCGTACTCGTGCTATCTGAACAATTTAGCGCATCTGTGACCGTAAGATAATAGGGAGTAGTCACTATCGGTGACACGTTGAGTGATGCTGTCGTTGCGCCAGTATTCCAAAGATAAGTATTACCCCCTCCTCCATTCAGCGCAAGGCTACTTCCGGTACATACACTACTAGCACCAGTAATAGTTGCTGATGGCTTGGGCTGTACCACCACATCAAAGCTGCAATCTGCTGTTAATCCAGAGGTCAAGCTTGTTGCTCTAAAAGTAACGGTGTTAGCGCCTAATGGAAAAACAGACCCACTTGGCAGCCCTGCCACCTGTGTAACGGTTAGCCCTGAACCACTTGCGCCTGTTGTGGCATTCACCTGAGTCAAAAAATCAACAACAGCTGTCTGGATTTGAGTATTGCTGTACGCATAACCACCTGTACCAGCCAATAACAAATAAAATAATCTGTCAAAATTTCCGAGATTGGAAAGGGTATGCAAATCATCGTTGGTATTGGTAGAAAATGTATGGCTAGGCGCTGGAGAGGTTCCGTTATCAGGCACAATAAAAATATGATTAATAGATGGGTCGGTTGTGCCATTAATTCGCTTGACAAATACGTAATAGCTCATGCAACCCACCGTAACAGTATAATTAAAACCATTTGCAATACCTGAGCCATCTGCTCCATTATTACCTGTCGTTTCGAAAGTATTCACCCCATTCAAATCGGCTGTCATAACCCATAAATTATTGAACTTGTGCGTAAAGTAAGACGCCCCGCCAAAACCAGCATGTGAATTAATGGTACCACCAGTATAAGGAATTAAGGTTGAAACATTGGTATTGAGCTGATTGCCACAATCGTACATATCGCCCCCTCCATCACTGATACATGTTCCAGAAATTCCGTCCAGTATAGTATGACCACTAGGTATATTGGAAGCAATTGAAACACCATTTGTATTTAAATTGGTAAGAATGGTATTGATGTCAGACATCGCGCAACTAGGATTACAAGGATCTGAAGCTGATGGAGTATTAAAACTAACAACCGAATTA
>CAJQQM010000148.1 GCA_905480485.1 uncultured Aureispira sp. | reverse complement strand
TTGGGCTAAGTAGGTCTGTACCGCATTCAGGTCTCCGAGTCCTATGTCATATCTATGTTTATAATAACTAGGATACTGATCCATCAGGTTCAATTTAAAGTCCTCAATTTCCCGATTGATGGCATTTATTTTTTTTAGTAATGCGTTAGATTCTTCGGCATTCTCTGACTCGATTTTCTGTTTTTTTAATTGTAAAAGTGCCTGTTGCAGCGCCTTTTCTTTTGCTTTTTCGGTTTCAGGAAGCATCACAAGAGATTGTTCGCCCTTAGAACGCAATGCATGGATTAATAAGGTCGATTTGCTACGTTCAGCATAGGAAAATGCATCTTCCAGATATTGTTGGTCTTGTGTATGTTTGTACAGTTCGTGTGCAAAATAAATACTTCTGTCAAAGAGTATGGCAGCACCTAATTTAAATAAAATCAACTTATTATCTTCCGAAAGGTAGCTATCCATCAGCGTTTCCCCATATTTGGCCATCACCTGCACTACTTTGTAGCCTTCTTTCAAGGCATTAAAGTCTTGTGTAGATTCATAAATTTGTTTGTACATCTCGATGCTGTACATCATAATTCCTGCTTGTGCACAAGTAGCTAGATAATCATTCCCAAACATTAGTTCTTGGGCAAATTCAGGGATACTTCCGATCTTCGTTATATTGCTACTATTGCTTAAAAAAGCTTTAACATAACAACGCTTGGCACTATCAAACTGTTTTAGTACTGCATAAGCGCAGCCATATTGTGTCCAAATTCGGGCATTGACAAGGTTTTTATCACTAATGCGTTGGTTAGCTGTTTTTTCGTACTTATACAATAGAGCTTGTGCCTCCTTTGTTCGTCCAATCCAAGCATATGCTTCAGCCAAATTTGCAGCAATACTCATTTGTAAAGATGGAATGTTTTTAGCTAACTTCATCGACATTTCATAGGCATCTACTGCCTTGCTGAACTGCCATTGATTTTTGTATACGGCACCTAAGTTGTTATAAACTACGGCCCTTTGAAGAGGGTCTTGATGCTTATATTGATCCATTAATTGTAGCGCTTCACGACAGCTGTTTCTTGCCTTTACCCACTGTCTAGTTTTGGCAAATACAATGGCATTCTCATTCAATGTATGCCAATATTCCAAACTTTGTTCACCAGCAAGTTGCAAAACCGCTATTTGTACTTCTTGGTACATACCCGCCGCCTCATAGTAGCGAATTAACAGCATGTAGGCACTCGATAAATCCAACAATGCACGGTTATACTCCATGCTTTCTTTTCCAAAGACCAATTCGTTAATGTCTAAGGCCTTTTGAAAAGCATCTCTAGCATATTCATGCTTGCCTAGATTCTGAAACTGATGCCCTGCTTTTTTTAACAAAATTGCCTTTTGAAGACTATTTTTGTCAATATTTAGGGAGTTTTGTTTCAGTAGCTGCAAACTTGAGTCGAAACTCAGATTATTGTTTAATGAAACAACAGAAGCAGGAAAGACTAAATAGTTTTGGGCGGCTATAAATGTGTGTGTATAGAAGATAGTAAGACAAACGATTATTATTTTCATGGTGGCCATTTCTTGAATCTTTTAGTAGGTCCAAAATAATATAAAAAAAATGTTTGTTATTTACTAACGGACTATTTAACAATAATTTGAAACTATGGTTGAATACTAAAGCACTTTTAGGATATTTTAAACATAATTTTAACAGTAGATAATCCTACTTAATTCGAGTTATTGCCGAGATAATTGCTAGTTTTGTTCTGTTGTTTTTTAGGAATACAATTAAGAACAGTTACTTCAATTACGTGTTATGTACCCAAATTTGCGCTATGCATTTTACGATATATTAGGCTTGGATATTCCTGCTTTAAGCCTTGTTCAAACCTATGGTTTCTTTTTAGCCGTTACTTTTATTGCCTGCGGATTAGCCCTGCGCTCAGATTTGTTGCGTAGAGAAAAACTAGGTATACTGCAGGGTATAGAAGAATCGAAAGTAGTTGGTGGTAAGATAACGATTTCGGATATCTTATCGAATGTTATTTTAGGGTTTCTACTTGGTTTTAAAGGCCTGTATGCCTTGCTGAATCCAACACTTTTTACAGGGACGCAAGCCAAAGACAATCTATTGTCGATGGACCACGGTTATTGGTGGGGAGGTTGTCTGTTGGCGGCTATTTTTGTTTTTCTAAAATATAGAGATCAACAAAAAATAGCTGCAGAATACCCAAGTAAACAAACGATTAAAGAAATGGTAATGCCGCATCAACGGGTAGCAGATATTGTCATAATTGCGGCAATTAGCGGACTACTAGGGGCCAAGCTTTTGTATATGACGGAGGTAGAATATAGTTCTTGGTCTGCCATGATTGCTGATTTTTTTAGTGGGTCTGGCTTAGCCGTTTACGGAGGATTTATTTTGGCATTTGTAATAGTTTCGTGGTACATACACGCTAAGAAAATTCCATTCAGGCAATTGATTGATGCATGTGCACCTGCTATGATTTTAGGCACGGGTGTAGGCCGTTTGGGTTGTCATTTTTCTGGTGATGGCGATTGGGGAGACCCGAATCCTTTTGCCAAGCCTTTTGAGTGGTTGCCGGATTGGTTGTGGGCATATAGCTACCCCAATAATGTTATGAATGAAAATACTTTATTAGACAATTGCGATTATCCGGCCGACTTTGGGAGTCATTGTTATTATTTAGCAGAACCTGTTTTTCCTACACCTATCTATGAATTAATTATCTGTCTTATTATTTTCTGGATCCTTTGGTCTCTCCGTCATCGGGTGAAGTTTCATGGAATTGTTTTTTCGGTATACCTTATTTTTACGGGATTAGAACGGTTTTTATTAGAAATGATTCGCGTCAACGACGATTACTCAGTAGGTGGGCTTAGTTTGTCACAAGCGCAATATATTGCTATTGTTTTGACCTGTATTGGCCTAGTGCTTACGGTGTTTTTTGTTCAGAAACAAAGAGCTATGCCAGCCGATTAAACTACTTAAGGCACCTTTTTTCTGCCCAATAATAGGGGTCTAAGATTTTTACAGTGTTTTTGTTTTATCGACCAAGGCTTTGTTGATGTTTTTAATAAGGCCCGGGCCTTCATAAATAAACCCTGTATAAATTTGTATTAAATCGGCGCCTGCCTCTAACTTTCGTAAGGCCTCTTCAGGGCTGTGAATACCACCCACACCAATAATAACAAAGTCATCTGTTGTATGCTCGCGAAGGTAACGAATCGTCTTGGTTGCGTTTAGTGCAAGAGGTTGGCCACTTAGTCCGCCGTTGCCTATTTGTTCGAGTACCGTATTACTAGTTTTAAGGTTGTTGCGATGTGTCGTTGTATTTGTTGCGATAACACCATCTATCTTTGTAATGGATACAATTTCAATAATTTCGTCTAATTGTTCTGGGCTTAAATGCGAAGCAATCTTGAGTAAAATTGCTTTGCTGTCTGCTTGCCTTTCGTTGATCAGCTGAAGGCTTTGTAGTAGGTCGACTAAAAAATCTTTGTCTTGAAGTTTATCTAGGTTTTTTATATTGGGGCAACTTACATTGACCACAAAATAATCAACATGAGGGTGCAGTGTTTTGAAACAATAAATATAATCTTCTTTAGCTTCAGCGTTATCAGTAAGGGTGTTTTTGCCAATATTCCCACCGATAATCAAACCTTTCCTGTTTTTGAGTTGTTCAACAGCGGCATCTACACCAAGATTATTAAACCCCATTCGGTTGATAAGACCATTGTCCTCTGTGATACGAAACAGACGAGGCTTTGAGTTGCCTGCTTGTGGCTTTGGTGTTAGCGTCCCGATTTCGATGAAGCCAAACCCTAAATGGTCTAGTTGTCGATACCATCGAGCGTCTTTGTCAAAACCTGCAGCAAGACCTACCGGATTAGAGAATTTTAGCCCCAAAACTTTTCGTTCAAGTAGAGGATGTTTGTATTGGTATATTAGTCGTATAAAAAATGCACCAAACGGGATTCTAGCAAGTAATGACAAGCAGCCCATAGCAAAATAATGCGCTTTTTCTGGTGACATTCTAAAAAAGAGGGGCTTTATAAACGACTTATACATTGTTTTTTTTACAAAAATAATGACTTATTTCTTTACTAAACGAATTTTAAGGTCAAAAAAAAACGGATACCCAAGTATCCGTTTTATTATTTAGTAACAATATTTATTGCCCTCGATAATTGGTTTAGCAATAGCCCTTCGAGCGTCACGAACATTTACATGTTTGTATTTGGCATATCGCTTAATACCCATTAGCATCATTCTTAAAGGTTCGCCTTCAACAAATGAACACAGTGCGTCTTTTGCATTTTTAGTGATACGGTCTAAAATATCACTTAAGAAAACTTCCAAAATATGCTGTTCATTGGTGGCGTCATTTCCTTTGTCGGCTATTTTTTGAACCCTTAATAACAAAGACTCACTCGTATAAACATCCATCATAATATTGGCAATGTTCATCGTAATCTCTTGTTCGTCTTTTAGGTTGATTTTACCGTCCATTTGATACTTTGCTGCAGCACCAGCGACCATCAAAAGAATTTTCTTCAAGTTTTTGACCGTATCAATCTCTTGACCAAAACGACCTTCCGTTGCAGATGCTGTAGGCATTGATGTCAATTCTTTTTGCACCGCCCAAGCTGGACCCGCCAAATCAAAATGGCCTTTCGAAGCTCTTTTCATCGTCATAGCTACTGTCAACAAGCGGTTAATTTCATTGGTCCCTTCAAAAATACGATTGATTCGGGCATCTCTGTATTGTCGCGCGGCTTGATATTCTTCCGAAAACCCATATCCTCCATGTATTTGTACGGTTTCGTCAACAACATAATCGAGCATTTCTGAGCCAATTACTTTAAGCATTGCACATTCTACGGCATATTCTTCGGCCGCTTCTAACTTTGCTTCGGCAAATGACATTCCGTTATCGTGTAAAGATTGTGCCTTTTGTTGTAAAAGCATTGAAGTTCGGTATAAGGCAGCTTCGCAGGCATACATTTGTATTGTTTGCTCAGCCAATTTGTATTGAATAGCGCCAAAGTTGGAAATAGATTGTTTAAATTGTTTCCGTTCGTTAGCGTATTTAACAGCAACGTCAAAATTTCTTTTGGCTGCACCAAGTGCCATTACCCCAAGTTTGAGACGGCCTACATTTAGTACGTTAAAGGCAATCAGGTGTCCTTTACCAACTTCACCTAATAAAGCTGATTTGTGTACTTTTACATTTTCAAAAAACACTTGTCTTGTCGACGAACCTTTTATTCCTAATTTATCTTCCTCTGCTCCCAGGCTTAATCCTTCTGTTCCTTGTTCGACCAAAAAACAAGAGAATTTATCACCACCTACTTGTGCAAAAACAATAAATACATCCGCAAATCCTGCGTTAGTTATCCACATTTTCTGACCAGTAATTTGATAATGTTCTCCGTCTTCCATCAAAAAAGCCTTTGTTTTAGCTGCTAAAGCATCCGAACCTGAGCTTGGTTCGGTAAGGCAGTAAGATGCGACAAGTGTCCCGGAAGATAAACCAGGTAAGTATTTTTGTTTTTGAGCATCGGTACCAAAATATAAAATAGGAAGCATGCCTATACCTGTATGTGCCGAAACGGCAACAGAAAAAGACCCTGCATAACCAATTTCTTCGGCTATAATTGTATTGGTGTTGGTGTCCATGGGCATTCCCCCAAATGCTTCGGGTATGTGTGCGCCCAACAAACCTAATTCGCCAGCAACTCCAAGCAGTGATCTTGAAATATTGTCTTTTTGCTTTTCAATGTCTGCGTATTTAGGTTCGATCTCATTTTGTACAAAATCCTTGACCATCGTCCGAATCATATCCTGTTCTTCATTAGTGTCTTCGGGGGTAAAGATGTCTTTTGGTTGAGAATCTTTGACCATGAATTCAGCACCCTTCAGCACCTCGTTTACTTCTTTTTCTATTACTTTTTCCATAAAAATTAAAATTGATTAATTGATTCTTGATATTATGCTTTCATTCTTGAACTAAATGGAGCAGATTAGTTTATCTTTTTGCCCTAAACACAAAGAAAGAGATGGCGTAGTTGTACGCGATCTCTTTCTTTTGTTGTAGCATAAGCTGCAGCTTATGGCAAATATAAGAAAAAAAATTAAGTTTTTAGTATTCCACTTACAAAAGAATAAAACTTAGTTAATAATCTTAGTTGCCCAATGATGAAAGGGAATGTGTGCCCAAGTCATTTTTAAATTGCATAATTGTTAAAGGTTAAAAAAACAACAATGCTGCCACAGAGACATTTTAAGCTATTGCAAGCTTATTTGTCTTTCGCTAATTGTCTTACGAATATTAATTAAGGCATACCGCATACGACCTAAAGCAGTATTAATACTAACGTTCGTTAATTCAGCAATCTCTTTAAAACTCAGTTCAGCATAGTTGCGCAACAAGACAACTTCTCGTTGTTCTTGCGGCAAGGCGTCTACGAGTCTACGAACCTTTTTGTAGGTTTGTTCTTTCATGATAACCGCTTCTTGATTATCATCTTTTGAGGCAATGACATTAAAAATATCAAAATCCTCTGTTGTGTTAATTGTTTTGCGTCGTTTGTTTTTTCTGAAAAAGTCGATGCACAAATTATGAGATATGCGCATTGCCCATTGAATGAATTTGCCTTCTTCATTATACTTTCCCGACCTGAAAGTATCGATGACTTTAATAAATGTTTCTTGAAAAATGTCATTTGCTAAATCCCTATCTTTCACAAACATATAAATGGATGTATAGATTTTGGATTTGTGCCGGTTAAGCAACACTTCAAATGCTTTTTCATTGCCTTCATGTATGTACATACATATGAGGTCTTTGTCAGTACAAGACTTACAACTTTGCATAATTATTTAATTTACTTACTTACTTAAAAAATGCTAGGGAGTAAAATTTAGACTATAGGTTATGTTTTTTTTGAAAGGATATTGTTTGTTAAAATTGGGTGCTTTTTGTTGATGTTTCAGCGTTAAATTTTGCAAATTAAGGCTTTGAACAAATAAATTTAGACAAATTGTTCTATAGTGCCTTATATTTGACTAGTTTTTTTTTAGAATTTAACATTTATGTAGAATGGAAACCGTTAAAATTAGATTATGATTCTTGTTTTATTTTTTTTGTTTTGATAATGGTATAAGCAGTTAGTAACAAAAGCTTTAGAAAGATTTCGTCTGAGTTGTAGTTGTCAGATTGTATTTTGTCGATAACCTCTTTGAACGTTTCTTCAAAAATAATATTGGCCAATTTTACATCATTTACATACCAATATATAGAGGTATATACCTTGTCTTTGTGCCGACTGAATAACAGTTCAAATGCCTCTTGATTTCCACGCCTGTACATAGATACAAGTATCTTGTCAGTACAATGATTACTCCGCTGCATACAACAAATGATTTAAATTTGTTTATTAATGATAAATGGAGTAAACGTAAAACTATATAGTGGTGCTTTTAGGGTTAATGTATTCTTTTTATTGTACCTAAGTGGGTAGCGAAACTGTCAAAAAAAATATAAATAGGGTATAGCAAGCATAAAATACCTTTATTGGTTCATTTTTTTTTAATTTTATGCTTCTTCAACTAAGCCGTATGTTTGAAAATTGGCTTGACAGACTTCTGTTTTTTTATTTAATTGATACGGCACTAAATCCAAAAGGTTGCAAATATGACGAAGAAAAAATCTATTTTAATAAAAGGGGCCCGTGCAAATAATTTGCAAAACATCGACATCGAAATACCCTATAACAAGTTAGTCGTTGTTACAGGGGTATCCGGGTCCGGCAAATCGTCTCTAACGATTGATACGCTTTATGCTGAAGGTCAAAGACGCTATGTAGAAAGTTTATCTTCGTATGCAAGGCAATTTTTGATGCGAATGAAAAAGCCAGATGTAGACAACATCAAAGGCTTGTGTCCGGCTATAGCAATCGAACAAAAAGTAGGGATCAAAAATGCTCGTTCTACGGTAGGAACGCTAACGGAAGTATACGATTATTTAAGAATTTTATATGCAAGAATAGGCAAAACTTACTCGCCTATTTCCAATCAAGAAGTAAAAAAACACAGCGTTTCAGACCTCGTAGATTATACCCAAAAATTAGAAGAAGGTACGCGTTTAATGTTGTTGATTCCTTATTATGGAAGTCGTAATCAGTCTTTATCTAAAAGTTTAGATTATCTACTGCAGAAAGGCTATACCCGTATGCAATACAAGGGCAAGCTTAGCAAAGTGGAAGATTTAATAGCACAACATGAAAGTATTGAGCATCCCGAACAAGCATTAAAAATACTAATCGATCGATTTGTTTCAACACAAGATGATGAAGACAATGCCAAAAGAATTGCTGATTCTGCCCAAATTGCATTTTTGGAAGGTCAGGGTATTTGTTTCCTCGAAACTAAAGATGGTCAGCAATCTGTATTTAATAATAAATTTGAATTGGATGGTATTCAATTTGAAGAACCAAGCCCACAATTATTTAATTTCAACAGTTCTTTTGGTGCATGTCCTGCCTGTGAAGGATATGGGCAAATGATGGGAATTGATGAGGATAAAGTAGTGCCAAACAAAAAGAAATCCGTCTTTGAAGAAGCTATTGTATGCTGGAGAGGCGAAAAGTCGGGTCGATGGCGACAGAATTTACTAAATGCGGCACACAAATTTGATTTTCCTGTGCACAGTCCTTACCAAGAATTGTCGGAGGAACACAGAAAAGTACTTTGGACGGGCAATCAATATTTTGAAGGCATTGATGCTTATTTTGAAGCACTCGCCGAAAAAACCTATAAAATTCAAAATAGAGTTATGTTGGCTCGCTATCGAGGAAAGACCAACTGTACAGTGTGTAACGGTACTCGATTGCGGAAAGAAGCGCAGTATGTTTTGGTAGGAGGGCGCCCTATTGCAGATTTAATCAATATTCCAATTGGTGATTTAGCAGCGTTTTTCGAACAGTTAGAATTGTCCGCAACCGACGCTGAGATTTCTAAGAGGTTGGTGATTGAAATCAACACACGCCTTAAGTTCATGTTAGATGTAGGGCTTAATTACTTGTCGCTGAATAGGATTTCATACACCCTTTCCGGAGGCGAAATTCAACGCATTCACCTCACGCGTTCCTTAGGGTCAAATTTGACAAGTTCGCTTTATGTTTTAGACGAACCAAGTATTGGATTGCATCCAAGAGATACTGACAAATTGATTAAAGTGTTGAAAGTGCTACGAGACTTAGGAAATACAGTAGTGGTCGTTGAACACGAAGAAGATATTATTGCTAGTGCAGATTATCTAATTGATATCGGCCCAAAAGCAGGAATACACGGTGGAAATGTAGTTTTTGCAGGGCCTTATGAAGATATTCACAGCGATGCAGCCGACTGTTTGACCGCCAAATATATGAGTGGCCGGATGGAAATCCCCGTACCGAAACAACGAAGAAGTTGGACAGAATCCATTGTTATAAAGGGTGCACGACAACACAATCTTAAAGATATCTCCGTAACGTTTCCACTCAATGTTTTTATTGCTGTTTCGGGCGTTAGCGGTAGTGGTAAAACCACCCTAATAAAACAAATCTTATATCCTTTGTTGATGCACAGAATGGGGGAAGGGCAAGACAAGCCGGGGACACACGATAGTATAGAAGGAGACCTAAAATCGATCAAAAAAATAGAGATGGTGAGTCAACAACCTATCGGCAAGTCGTCAAGGTCAAACCCTGTTACCTATGTAAAGGCCTACGACGCGATTCGAAAGCTCTATTCCAAACAACAAGCTGCAAAAATCAAAGGATTCAAACCCAAGCATTTTTCGTTCAATGTTGAAGCAGGACGCTGTGAGGTGTGCAAAGGGGCCGGAGAAACAGTTGTAAGCATGCAGTTTTTGGCCGACGTACGATTAGAGTGTGATGAGTGTGGGGGTATGCGTTTTCAAAAAGATGTTTTGCAAGTCCGATACAAGGGTAAAAACATATACGAGACCTTGGCTATGACGGTAGATGAGGCGATTGCATTTTTTGAAGAAAATGAAGAAGTTGTCGCCAAATTAAAACCCCTGTCAGACGTTGGTTTAGGGTACATTGGGCTTGGACAGCCTTCTAGCACTTTGAGTGGCGGAGAGGCGCAGCGCGTTAAACTAGCCTCTTTTTTAGTCAAAGAAGAACAGAGAGATAAAATTTTATTTATTTTTGACGAACCAACCACCGGGCTACATTTTCACGATATCCGTAAGTTATTAGAGGCTTTCAATGCGCTGGTAGAAATAGGACATTCTATAATTGTCATCGAACATAACTTAGATGTTCTAAAGGCATCTGATTACATCATAGACCTCGGACCTGGCGGAGGTATCAATGGAGGTAGTTTATTGTATCAAGGTGTCCCTGAAGGCCTACTTGAAGTAGAGGGTTCGTTTACAGGTCATTACCTTAAAGAAAAAATGAAAAATTCAACAATTAGTTAAACAAAGGAATTACGAAAATATGGCATCGATACTAAATAAATACGCAAATTTATTGGTGAACTACTGTGTTAGTCTAAAACCGGGCGAAAAACTTCTGGTACAGTCTTCAACGTTGGCAGAACCTTTGGTAAGAGAAGTTTATAGGGCAGCTTTGCAAGCAGGGGCTTTGCCGCACATTGTAATGGATTTTAGAGATCAACGAAACATTAAAATGGCAGAAAGTAATGCCGAGCAATTACAGTACGTTTCTCCTTTGTATGCAATGGCGATGGAACAATTTGATGCCTATATTTATATCCGCGCCCCATTCTATAACCGGTCTACCCAAAAAGCTTATCCGGATAAAGCCAAAATAGAAACAGCCGCCAAAAAAAAGTACAGAAACTTATATACACAACGGACGGCAAGCCTTCAACTAAAACGAACGCTTTGCGAATATCCAACGGTTGCGCATGCACAGAATGCCGGTTTGTCGCTCGAACAATACGCCGATTTTATTTATAATGCTTGTCATTTGTACGACGACAATCCACAAGCTTGTTGGGAAGAAGTGAGTATAAATCAGCAAGCAGCAGTTGATTTGCTCAATACCAAAACAAAAATAAGATATCAGGGAGAGGGTATCGATATTCGTTTTTCGACGGAAGGTCGAACATGGATTAATTCGGACGGCAAAACCAATATGCCCTCAGGAGAAGTGTATACAGCCCCCGTAGACGATTCGGTGAACGGGACGATACATTTTGCTTATCCTTCTATGTTTATGGGAGAGGAAGTAGAAGGTATTACCTTGTGGGTCAAAGATGGTTGGGTTGAAAAATGGGAAGCTAAAAAGGGGAAAAAATTACTCGATAGAATCTTTAATATAGACAAAGGTGCACGACGTTTTGGAGAGGCAGCGATTGGGACCAATATGCGTATTCAGACACCTGTTAAGAATATTCTATTTGATGAAAAGATAGGAGGCACCGTACACATGGCAATAGGTCAGGCTTATCTTCAGAACGGAGGAACCAATCAATCGGCGATTCATTGGGATATGATAGCCGATATGAAAAATGGCGGCAAAATTTATGCCGACGACTCATTGATTTATGATAGCGGGCAGTTTGTATTTTAAAGTCGAAGTATGAATGCATTTGATAAAGCCAGATATTTCAAAATGTGGCAAGTTGTTCTGCTAGGAGCTTGTAGTTATTTGGTTCTTGGGTATCTTGCTGTTTTGTATTACAAAGAAAGAACTATTTTATTGGATGTCGCTTACCGATTTTATGAAATATTGAAAGACGGTAGTTTTGCCATTCAAGTAAATAGATTCGGATCTCTCTTTACGCAGTCTTTTATATTCTTTGGGTATCACTTAGCGTTGCCGCTCAAGTATATAATGATTGCCTATTCTTTAAGCTTCATTATTTATAATGCACTGATTTTTTATCTTTTGGCTGCCTGGCAAAAAAATAAAGATTTAGCACTTTTACTTCTTTTGTCAAAGCTCCTTTTTCTGGCGTTTACATTTTATTGGATACAATCAGAATTGCTGGAAGGTATAAGCTTTACGATTTTGTATTTCGGTACTTTACGCCATTATATAAACAAAAAATATAAATTAAAATTTCAATTACTTTTGTTCTCAATGCTGATTACGATTGTTTTTTTTCATCCAATCCTTATCATTGTTTTCCTGTTCATTACAGCTTTTGAATGGATTCATCAAGATAATCCGAGATACAAACAATATTTACTGGCAGGAATACCCCTTGCCCTTTTAATATACCTTATAAAAGTAGTGTTTTTTCGGTCGGCATATGACAACGCTTCGATGAGTAGCCTAAAGAATATATTGAACTATTTTCCAGCGTATTGGGAGATGCCGTCCATTTCGTTTTTTGGGATTAATTTGGTTCAATATTATTATTTCTATCTTTTACTATTGATCGTAGTCGTTTGCTACCTATTTCAATACAAAAACAAACGCTTATTCTATTTAGTGGTTATTTTTATACTGGGATACACCTCCTTGATTCTTGTTAGTTTTGCAAATAATAATGCAAACTGGCATATGGAATCCTTTTATTGCCCTTTAGGTGTTTTTGTTCTGTTGCCTTTTGTACAGCTTATTGTACCCAAGATGAAATTTAAGAGCGGTATATTCTGTGTTTTTTTTGTGGTAAAAATCGGTCTGCTTCTACAGGTAGCTTCCTTATTTACCCACAAACTAAATAACAAAAGAAAACTATTATCACAAACCGCAACGCTAGACCACAAAAAGCTATTGATAGATACCAAAGATGTTTCTACCATTTTGTACGATAAAGCTTGGGCTGCACCCTTTGAATTTTGGTTGTTGTCTGCTTTAGAAATGAAAGAACAGCGATCTGTTGTATTGTACGATTCCTTGCCTCAAATACAACAATGGGACAACTTAAAAAAACGAAATGCTTTTGTAACCATATGGGGGTCTACGGATTATAAAAAGTTCGATGTGCGCTATTTTGAGTTAAATGACAGCAGTGCCTATTCATTTTATACTCCAATTAACCAATAGCTTTCATTGTTAAAACAAAGCATTAATGTTCATCGCGCTATTTTGTTTTATTTACTAATTAAATTTTAAATTAGTATAACATATTAAATCAGACAGCATTAATTTGCTAGTTATCGTTTAATTATAATACGTCATTGATCATTAAAAAAAGGTAAATGAATTTAAAAATACTTTTAGGAAGCCTTGCTTCTACGATAATTATAGGTTTTTTATTATTGTTGTTTAGGCCTACAATGCCTTGTTCTCATACTTCAACTATGTTTTATGTGCCAGATTCTATTCCAACAACTGGCCATTTTTGTGGATACGACGACGTATATTCTAAAATGAGCAAGCAGGAAATTCAGCTTCAAAATCAATTGGAGCAGCAACTGTATAGTTTGCTACAGAAAGGCAGCTACGCTTCAGGCCTAAAAGCACTGTATACTATTCCTGTAGTAGTACATGTGGTGCACAACAATGGCCCAGGAAACATTCCAAATGCTCAGGCTACGGCAGCTATTCAACACCTCAATGATGCATTTGCTAATATTGGTGTTTACAATCCGTCCACAGGGGTTGATGTAGAAGTACAGTTTTGTTTGGCGCAGCGTGACCCACTAGGCAATGCTACTAATGGGATTACCAATACGGTTTCAACGCTCACCAACCTTAATTCGAATACACAGGATTTGGCCCTCAAAAATTTGATTCGATGGAATCCGCTCGATTATGTTAATATTTGGGTGGTTAACAATATACAAGGAGGCGTGGCGGGCTATGCTTATTTGCCTTCTTCGCATGGCAATAACAATGATGGAATTGTGTTAGAGGCCAATTACATGGGGACGACTACCGATAATTCAAAAGTTCTGGTGCATGAAATGGGGCATTATTTGGGGTTGTTGCATACCTTTGAAGGCGGATGCATCAATAATGATTGCCAGCAAGATAACGATAAAGTATGTGATACGCCTCCCGATAATACAACAGTTTGGGTGCCCTGCAACGCTGCGACTAATTCTTGCGCTACCGACGAGGATGACTTATCCGCTAATAATCCTTATAGGCCGATTGCCAACGGAGGTTTAGGGGATCAGCTCGATCAGAAAGAAAATTACATGGATTATTCCGACCTTGTTTGTTACGATCGATTCTCGCAGGGGCAAAAAGTGAGAATGCAATTTTTCTTGACAGGTATACGGGCATCCTTGCTCAACTCCTTAGGCTGTTTATCTCCTTGTATCAATCCTACAGTGGCTTCCTTTAATGCTTCTGCTACCAATATTGCAGCCGGGACATTGGTCAACTTTAGCAATTTATCTACGGGCGCTACCAATTACGAATGGTATAATAATGGTGTTTTGTTTTCGACTACTACCAACAGTAGTCAGACCTTCAATACACCCGGAAACTATCAGATAATCCTAGCAGCGCTTAACGGAGATCCTAATTGTACAACAACAGATACGATCAATGTTACAGTAACTTGTACAGCACAAGCATTATTTACAAGTTCAGTCAATCAGGTAGCACCTGGAAATGTTGTTTATTTTATTAATAATTCTTTAGGGGCGACTACCTACGAGTGGTTTGTCAATAATGTATCAACGGCCACTAGTTTTAATTTTAATTATTCCTTTCCTACCATTGGTACCTATGATGTTTCTTTAGTAGTCTCAGATGGAATTTGTACAGATACCTCCGCTACTATTGTTATTACAGTTGTCCCGAATGCACTTCCACAGACAGGTTTGCCTATTTGGCCGCTTGCAGTTGCCGGCAACGTCAACGGACAAGTAGTTGATTGGAGAGATACAACACCTGTTGTCGGAAACATCCCTAATACTTCCACTAATGGAGGCCAAACCGGTGCTGCTTTTAACCAATGCGGTCAATTGGCATTTTATGTACTGCACACAGGGTCGGTCAATCAAAACGAATTGTTTATCTACGAACCCGACGGCACTCCTTTGTTGACCAATGCTACAACGAACGCCCCTGGCTTAAATGCAGTAAAAGGAGGTCAAGAATTACAGGTTGTGAAAGTGCCACAAACAACAGATGAATGGTATATTATATACAAAGAGTGGAGTTCAAGTGTTGGCGCCCCTGCGGGCAATGCGTCCTATCGAGAATCAAACTGGCGTTACTCAAGAGTGCAATATTCAGGAATTGGCCCTTTAACAGTAGTTCAGCGCGATATCCCCTTGGCAGATGCCCTTGGTGTATCGCACACCTACACCGATGGCGCAGCGGTATCTCGTACGACAGCTTCAAGTAATACAAATCATTATTTATATTTATGCAGAAGAACCATAAACGTTAATAATGTATCGCTCGATAGATTCATAATTTCAAATACTGGTATAAGCTGGGATGCCAATACCGGCAATATTCCTGCCAATTGGTGGTCGCTTACTATTGCAGGTTCGCCGATAGAATTAAGCCCCACCGAAGACCGTATAGCGGTAGTTTGTCGCAATCAATCCCTTAATTTTACGGATATCGTAATTGTAGATGCATCCCTGTTTAATGCAGCTTCTGCTATTCCTTTGAGTATGGGCGATTTGATTTTACAACCTGATGGTACGCCCAATGATCAGTCCAGTATTTTAAATATTGCAGGGGCTGTTGATATTTTGGCTTTTAACGGTACTTATCCGTTGGGTTTTTTGAGAAATATGGAAAAAAAGGTCAGTAATATAGAATTCAGTCCAAACGGGCGGTTTTTGTATTTTGCCAACGGTGGCTATACTAGCAGCGGTACTACGTTCATTACTTATTTGGGTCAGATAGATTTAAACCAAAGTCCACTCGAATTGAGGCTTCAATGTCAAACAACCCCTACCCCCCCTAATATGACTTCTGGCCAAGGGTGTTTGGCATCAACTTGCGGTAATTTATGGCGCGCTACCGGCACCATCGAATCCTGTTATGATGGCAATTTATATTTTACAAAGCGCGGTGCTAGTACCTTATTTGTTATTCCCGACCCCAATGGATTTATGCCCCAAAATTTAGTGCCTTCCAATATCGATTTATCCACCGCTACAGAACCCAATATTTCTTTGTTACAAGGAACTACTTCGGCCTTGCCTGATCAAATTGATGGATTTAATTACTTATCTACAGAATATAGAGAAGTAGAGTTGGTAGTTTCCAAGTTAGATTGTTTTGGTGCCTGTGATACGATGAATTATGTTTTGGAGGTCTATGATTCTTCCGGAGCAACTGTAGAGTCGTATGTTTTGGGAGGGAATTGTCCAGATACGCTTATTTTCTGTGCAGATACTGCTCAGATTTATGGACTCAGAGAGGTTGGAGGACTTAATTATCCTAATGCTGTATTTTATGGCTATCCCCTCTGTCCCAATCCCGAATGTATTTTTGATTTTACCAATCCGGGTGTTTGCGGTAATTTTGTTTGTGACGGAAGTTTTTTCCAAACAGTGGATAGTGCTGGTTTTATGATTTTGTATGATGTAGATGACAATCCTGTAACCTTCAATCATATTTCAAATCTGACGACAAACGGCTTAGTTTCTACGATTAATGCCATTGCATACAATCCAATCAATAATTTTATTTACGGAATCAATAACACTATTCCTTATCAGCTGTATCGCATCAATACGCAGGGTATAGCTTCCTATCTAGGAAATATAACCGGTATTACAGGGAATAATTATGCAGGTTGTATGGATGTTAACGGTGTTTATTATGTGACCGGCGCTGGTGGGCAATTATATACAATTGATGTCAATACCCTAGCAGCAACTTTTGTTGGTAATACCGGTAGGGTATGTGCAGATATTGCCTATAATCCGAACGATGGTCAAATTTATGGATTTGATACCAATGCGAACCGATTATTTAGGGTAAATCCAACTACTGCTACAGCCGTAAATGTAGGTCCTGTAAGTACACAGTACTCATTCTTTGGAGCCCTTTATTTTAATGCACAAGGTGATATAGTAGCCTACGGAGATGACGCAACAATTACTACGACAGGTCAAGAATCTCTTGTTAAAATTGATCCTAATACTGGTCTTATTACTACATTAGGAACGGGGCCCGGAGTTGGTATCAATGA
>CAJQQM010000147.1 GCA_905480485.1 uncultured Aureispira sp. | reverse complement strand
TGTAGCAAAGAGCAGTAATAAAAAATTTCATTGATTAAATTTTAGTAACGTTTGTTTATAGTCTGTTGTTGGCATAATAAAAACAAAAAGAATGCCATCACAAAAAAATTGAATAAAATAATTTAGCGAACCGATACTTTTCGTATTAAATAATAATACAAAATTGGGATATACCGCTTGATGTATACCATTAATACTTCCTTTTTGCCGATGTAGACCTCTTTTTTTCTTTTTTCAAGGGCCCTTATGGCTTTTTCTGCAAATTTTTTGGCCGACATTCCTTCGGCTTGCTTAGCATCCATTTTATTGAGGGGAGCACCTGTTTCGGTCAAGGCATTGATCGAAATATTGGTACGGACAAAACCCGGGCATATAAGACTGATATCGATATTATAGGGGTATAGTTCTGCCCTTAAAGCATCAAAAAAACCATGTAAAGCATGTTTGCTAGCCGCATAAGATGATCGATAAGGAGTGCCAAAAACGCCAGTCAAACTTGTTATAGTAGCTATTTGACCCTTTTTTTGCTGCATAAAAGTAGCCAACAAGCTTTTGGTAAGGTGTACCGTTCCTAGATAGTTAGTATGCATGATACGTTTGTCTACCTCAATGTTCGTTTTGGCGGCCAATGAACGTTGTGAAATACCAGCATTGTTGATCAACAAATCTATTTGTGGATACTTGGCTAACAAGGTCGACACTGTTCGGTCGATTTGCTTAAGGTCGTTTAAATCCATCTCTTGTATTATAATGGTAGCATCATTCGAGGCACAATCCTGTTTTATCTCTTTCAAAGCTTTACTATTGCGAGCCAATAAGATTAGTTGATTGCCTTCTTTTGCCAAGGCTTGAGTAAGTGCTTTGCCTATTCCCGAAGAGGCACCTGTTATCCAGATAGTTTTTGATTTAAATCGCATGGTTTCTAGGAGGTATTAGGTTCTTGATTTTCAATAGATAATCAGCAATTTATAAATCGACGATTTGTTCAATTTTAATCTATTTTAGCCCAATTCATTTTTCCTTTAATGCATCGAATTGAACGTCTACATGCTTTAGCAATAAGTAGGACGACAATATACTTAAAATTATTACCGCAAGCAAATCAATTTTTGAGAAGATAAATTATTTTATGTATAAAAATAAAGTCGATTTTTTTTAATGGTCTTTACCACTTTGTGTAGCCTCCGAGATGTTGCTTCAATAGACAATAGAGAAGGCTGTACCCTACAATAGGCTTCGTTGTTATATATGCTCCTTTGTTAGAGTATATGTTAGCTTAAAATTCAGGTTTATACCCCAAACTTATTCCGTAGTTCTATAGGTAAGTCATCTACATAGTCAATATCGCTTAGGATAGGGAGTTCAGCATAACTGTAATTTAGTACCTCTAAATCAATTACTGTATCCAAATAAACGCGGGAAGTTGACCATTTTTTATTTCTAAAGATAGCTTGTTCGAGATGATTCATACCCAACAAATAGTAGCCACCATCCTTGGCAGGACCTAGTACAAAATTATTACTTTGCAAACTATCTAGTGCTGTGTCTATTAAATGAGTCGATAATTCATAGCAATCACTACCAATCATTGCAACGCGTTTGTAGCCTTCTTTGAATGCTTGTTCAAAAGCGAGATACATTTTGGTGCCAAGTTCACCGGAGGTTTGTACTGTTTTGGCAAAACTTTCGTTCGGAAACATATCTTCATAATCCGGGTAGCTTGAATAATGTACCCGACGGTCACATTGAGCTTCGGCGGCTATATAGGCGGTGTATTGTAATAAGAATTTATAGATTTCCAAGGCTTTTTTATCGCCTACCGAACTAGCAAGTCTTGTTTTGGTAGAACCCAATACAGGATTTCTAGCAAAGACCATGAGTAAGGTTTCGTGATGCATAGTCAACTAGTTATAGGGTTAAAGACGGTGGCTTAGTGGCACTTTTGGGAAATACACCCATCGTTTAATGCATTTAAGCCTTTCTTTTTGTAGTATAATTCTTTTTGTATTTTACTGCAATTAATCTGTTTTTGTTGCATTGTACAACAGCTTATTTCGTTAAAATACGGCATCTAAGCTAGAGTCAAGCCACTTTGCCCATGTTTTTGAATAGCAGTGCAGGCGTCGAGTAGGCTGTTTGTCAGGGCCTACTATTCGCTTTTGTTGATTGGCCCAGGCAAAAATCCCGCCATACAGGTTGAACACATTTTTGTAGCCCATTGCTAACAGTTTTTCTCCTATTTTTTCGGAACGATAGCCTACCGAACAATACACTACAATTGTATCTTCTGCATCCACAGATTCTAGTTGTTCAAAGGGAGGGTTGGCGTAATCAAAAAAAATCGCTCCTTCAAGATGACTTACCGCGTACTCTTCAGGCGAACGGCTATCTAATAGGTGTACATTTGCTGCTTGTAGCGCTTGACTTTTGATCGTGGGGACAGTGTGTGCATACAAGGCATCAAGCATGTCATCGTAATTTTCAGCTTGCCAAACCGACCACCATTTAGTTCCAAATTTGAAGCCAAGAACGACGAACAAGACCAAACTAAAGATTCCAATTATTTTAATCATATTTATCTTACTTAGCAAGCAATTTTTTGTGTAATATTTAATTTTTTAGCCATACTATAAACAAAACTAGCGATCATAACACCCAAAATAGCACCGGCAAGTACATCAAAAGGATAATGAACACCTACGTATACTTGTCCATAGCTAATCAGTGCAGCCCAAATAAAAAGTCCCTTAAAAATAAATTTAGGCCATTTATTTCTAAAAATTAAAAATAATTGACTGGCTAAAGCAAAATGATTGCAGGCATGCGAGGAGGTAAAGCTAAATCCGCTTCCACAATGATCGATTAACAATCGCAATGTCGGCAAATCAGTGCGATTACAAGGCCGCAAACGCTCTACCGATTTTTTGATCCATTCACTACTAATCTGATCCGACAAAACCAAGGTAATAGCGATAAGAATCAAAACCCAAATGGTATTGCTGCGCAGGTCTTTGGCAACTATCAGTAGAAGCAAAAAATACAATGGAATCCATGTTTTTTTGTTTCTGAAAATAGGCATAATTTGATCAAGCCAAGGATGCTGCCATTGATAATTCAATAGCTCCAACAAATAACGATCTATGTCTAGGATAAATTCTACAATCATCTTATGGTTTGCTCATTGTTTTTTAGCCAATAAAATACAACGGTCAGATTGCGAAGCATCAAAAGCATGCATTGAATAATTGCCATATACATCGATGAGCTCAAGGCCTGCAGCTTGTAGTAATTGCTCAAAATCAGCACGTGTAAAGGCGCGCACTTTTTCTCTGAAAAAATACTTTTTGCCTTGGTCCGAAAATCGAATTTCTTTATGAATGCAACCATTTTCTACATAACGCTGTAACTTAAATTCAATTCCATCAAGTACTTTAGTTTCTTTTAGTACCAATTGCTGTATGGCTTTTGTCGCATTAAAAAAATCAATAACTAAACGACTATTTTGATCCGCTAAGCCATTTTTCATCGCTATTAAGGTATCTATATGTTCTTGCTCTGTCTCAAAATACCCGAAAGAAGTAAAGAGGTTAAAAATATAGTGATAGGGCCCTTCTTTGAGGGGTAAACGCATATCTTGGGTATTAAACCTAAGCTGTTCGTGTTGATATTGTTGCGCGTATTCGATACTTTCGGGCGATAGGTCTAAACCGGTAACATCCAAATCTTTTTGAGCCAGATATACCGAATGCCTTCCTTTTCCACAAGCCAAATCTAGTACGCGACTTTTGGGGGCTACTTGAAGCAAATTACAAAGTTGATCCATAAAATAATGGGCCTCCTTATCATCTCTGTGTTGGTACAATAGGTGGTAATAGGCTGAATCAAACCAAGTAGCAAACCAATTTTCCATAGTCTTTTGTTCGTTAAATTTATTAATGATAGATAAGGGCAAAATATACAAATTTTACCATATTAGTCTATCTATCTATAAAAAGATCTTTATTTTAGCATCCTTTCCTTTAATGTGGATAAAATCTTCCTTGTATGTTATTCAATTTTTATATGTATGAAGCTATCTAAACCAAGTATTATTGCCGCTATACACACATTTTTCATCATTTTAGTGTGTGGTAGTTTCGCCCAATCTCAAGGGCAGGCTTACGCGCCAAACGGAGGTGTTTTTACCCCAAAAGGAACGCTCAAGGTATTGATTGTTTTTGTTTCTTACAAAGACCACAATACAGAAAACCCCAATTTTACGAATAAGGCTATGAAATTAGAGGATTGGGATTACAGTCAGAATGGAGGTCTACCCAACTTTGTCGATCCGCTTACGGGGGATTGTCCGGCTTATATTTTTAATAAAGATGCTGATTTTGAACAGTATAAAGAGCAGTTTTTGCATAATTTTTCAAAAGAATTTGATTTGATGTCGAACGGTCAGTTTCATTTGATAGGGGAGGTATTCAAAGATGCTAAAGGCAAGCCGGCAGTTGTTGAAATAGACCCAAAAGGCGGCTATTCTTGGACCGATATGAACGGAAGGGCCGTACGAAAAATGCAGGAAATGAATCCTACCGTAGATTTGTCTGGTTTCGATCAACGTAAAAATCGTCCAAATTTCAAATTTGATAATTCAGATACCGCGCGCTACAAAGCCGATAAGGTCTTAGATTTTGTCGTTTTTGTACATCGTTACAACAAAAATTGGTCTCAACAGCCTAAAGCTTCTATGCGCAGTTGGGTTGGTTCGGGAGGAGGCTTTGCTTCGACAGGTATTGTACCAACTAATACCCTAAACGGATATCGAATTGCAGAAGGCTTTACGATGACCTACAAATCAGGGGTTTTTGTGCATGAGGTAGCGCATGTTTTATTCAATGCACCGCATATAATGGGTGTTAATAATGTAATTGGAGATTATTTTTATCTGATGAGTGCCGGTTGGGGCATCATGGCACCTATTAGTATATTTAGTGGGTTTAATGCTTGGGAAAGATGGTATTGTGGGTTTATTGAACCGATAGCAGATATCCAATCTGCTGCCGATTTAGAAATTAACAATAGTTTTATCTTGAGAGATTACTTTACCACCGGTGATGCTGTCAGGATCAAAATTCCATTCTCAGGCGGACAATACCTTTGGTTGGAAAACCATCGCAAGTTGCATCCTTTAGACGAACATCCCTGGAAAGGCGCTGTAGTAGGGCCGGGAGATACGGTTCCACCTACACCTGCCGGAGTTTATGCCTTTGTAGAAGCGATAGAAGGTAGTCGTAATTCTATATTTTCGGCCTTGTCCAATCGAGCCAATGGTATAAAGGTATTACACGCCGGCGGCAATTTTGATTTTAAGCTGTACGAAGATATCCCGGATGAAAAAAATTATTGGGGAAATGTTATGAAATCATTTCAAAGACTGGAAGAAAATCCGATTGCAGGAATCAATAATTTTTATCGATTTCCATATGATCAAAACAAAGATGGTGTGATTCATTTAGACCCGAATTATAATGCATCAAGAACCGAATGGGCCGCTCCAATTTACAAAGAAGAAGTATCAGAAGGCGTATTTGTAAATAGCTATGGAGCATTTGGGACGCATTTCAAAGGGCGGAGTTCTTTTATTGAGTCGGTTCCTTTTCAGGTGGGCGATTACCTCGATATGAGCAGCAATCCGATGCCGCTGAATTATCCAAAGTACGATCGATCGTCGCGTAAGATGCAAGCCTATATTCTAAACGGATTAGCAATAAAATTTACCGAAACAGCTACTAAAAATGCTGTAAAAGTAACGGTAAAAATGAAGCATGTTCAGCTTTGTCGTGACAGCCGTTGGACCGGTAATATAGAGTTGCCCAATATAACAGGCGATCTAAATCCTGATTTGGTGGTTGCAGGCTGTACTCGATTAATATTGGACAAAAGCGGAACGCCTAATACGCATGTTTTGACTTCTGATAAAGATTTTATTCAAGCCACGGTTTTTCGTGTCAAAGCAGGGGCTACTGTATTACTTAAACCCAATTCAACCTTGCTAATAGCCCAAAATTCACAAGTCATTTTTGAAAAAGGGGCGCATTTAATAATGGAAAAAAATGCTAAAATTAAAGTGGCCCCTAACGCACAACTAAGTATTGAAGAAGCCTCTATAATTCGACATCCTAAAGCTTCAATCAAAGAATAACGATTAAATTACAACAATAAAATGTTGATAATGAATACACTTACTCCTAGCTAGTAGCTAAAATGTAGTATTCATGTAAAAATCAAGTTCATTTTATCTATTTAGACTTCCTCTAAATAATAAACTCTTTTAACAAAACATTTTTTTTGGTAGGCATATACCGTACGAAATTTTATATTTGCAGCATCATTAATGTCTTACATTGGTGCGTTTAATTCTGATTATATCATAACTAACTTATACTTTAGTATTTATGACACTTTCAACAGCTATTGTAGTTGCTATCGTTACCATACTTGTTTTTATTTTTATAATAAGTACGATTTCGGACAGTCTAGTCAAAATCGCTGCCAAAGAGGCAGGTGGTAACCCCGACAATTATTCCGTATTGCCGAGTGATTTTACGAGTCTTTTTAAATCAGCTTCCGCCAAACCTTCTTTTGTTCCTGATCAAGATCACTTCTTAGAGCTCAAAAAAGGTTTTGACATCAATTTACTAGGACAAGCCTCAATTGAACATCCAATAGAGTCTGTTCGTTCTTCCACTTATGCCATCAAACCAAAAGATTTTATTGGGATGATGCCGATACCAAAAGTGGTGTTAGAAGATGGTGCAAGCATCAAAGCTGGAGACGTTTTATTTTATGACAAAAAAAGACCAGAAGTCAAATATGCGGCACCTGTTTCCGGAGAGCTTGTTGGTGTACAACGCGGAGAAAAGCGATCGATCAACGAGGTTGTTTTGTTGGCCGACAAAGAAATGGAATACCGCAGCTATGATTTACCCGATCTAAACACAGTGTCACGTCAAGACCTCGTCGCTTTCTTATTAGAATCAGGCGCTTGGCCATTTATTCGTCAACGTCCTTTTGATATCGTAGCAGAGGCTTCAATAGCTCCAAAATCTATTTTTGTAACTACCTTTGATACGGCGCCCTTGGCTCCAAGCTTTAACCTTACGGTTGAAGGCAAAGAAGCGGAGTTTCAAAAGGGATTGGATGTTTTAGCCAAACTCACCGAAGGGGCTGTACATGTTACCCTTGATGCTAACAACAAAAAACCGGCAGCAGCCTTTACACAGGCTACCGGTGTGCACAAGCATTGGGTCAAAGGTCCGCATCCTGCTGGTAATGTAGGCGTACACATTCATCATTTCGACGCCTTGAATGCCGGCGAAACTGTTTGGTACCTCGACGCACACGGTGTCCTGATTCTTGGGACTCTATTCGCTAAAGGTATTTTTGATACCGAACGTGTAGTCGCCCTTACAGGATATGAGTTTGAGAAACCTCGTTACGTACGCGCTCATCAAGGAATCAATATCGAGAAATTAGTCATGGGAATTGATTTTCATGAGCAAAAAAATACGACCGATAAAGAAGGAAAGCCGGTCAACATCAATCGCAAAGCAATTCGTTTAGTTTCCGGTGACCCACTTACAGGAACCGAAATTGCAAGCAATGGATTTTTAGGCTTTCACGATGATCAACTCACAACCGTAGAAGAGGGCGATTATTACGAATTATTTGGTTGGTTGTTGCCACGAAAAGGGCACCCCACTCAAAATCGTACTTTTCCAGGCGGTTATGCGCCCGATGCTGTTTATAAAGCCGATACTCAACAAAATGGCGAACATCGTGCCTTTGTGGTTTCCGGA
>CAJQQM010000146.1 GCA_905480485.1 uncultured Aureispira sp. | reverse complement strand
AAATCGGCATCAAACCGATTCCATCTATGTCTATATTGTCCGACAAGAAAACCCTGTTTCTACGGCCAAAGATAGTCTATTCTTCAAACAAGAAGCGCTTCCTTTTTTGTTGGAAAACACGACCAAAAAAGAACTGCAAAGTGGCCGGTGGCTCATACCACTAAACCTTGGAAAAGCCTGGGAAAAGATGTACCTCATTCAGCTTGCCCTAATGAACAATGCCAGGGATAAAGCACTTCAGTTTTGCGAAGAGTTAGAACAAGAATCTAAGGATACGAATGTGTTGATGAAAGCATATTCACTAATTATAAGCCACTTAATAGCACATCAAAAAGGGATACAAGTCCATCAATATTATACAAAAGCCAAGGCCCTTTCTACGGCAGATGTTCACCCTTTGTGGTGGGGGATTAAAGCCCAATACAAAGCCTACACGGGCTGCTTCTATCAGGCGATAGCGGCCTATCAACAATCGTATGAACTATTAAATGCCAAAACCATTATTCCTTACGACAAACTCTTCCAAATTCGATACAAACAAGCCGAACTATATGCAGCTATTTCAGATCCTTTTAAGGCATCTAGCGCTGCTTTGCAAGCGCTAGACTTGTGTGCAAGTAGCTATACTATCAATCATGAAGAGCATATAAAGTGCCGACTTTTTTTGGTGCGAGCTTACCTATTACAGCACGACAAAGATTTAGAAATAGTACGCTGTTTGCGGCAAGTATTAGCAACCCTAAGCTATCTTAAGCCGAGCCGAAAAAAAATCTTTGAATTAGAAACTCAGTTGTTGCTTAGTCAACAATTTTTGGCAGCTGGATTACTAGATTCTTCGGCGGTGTATCTACAAAAAATCGAACAAAATAAAGCCCATCAAAAACAGTTGGTATACTATCAGCATCTTGCCGATTTTCAACTTCAAAAAGGCCAAAACAATCGTTCTTTGCAAAGCGATCAAAAAGCATTAGATTATTGTTTGCGATACTACGGCCGCAAACACATACAAACGGCCACTACCTACTTCCGTATCGCTGGTCATTTCATGCGCCAAAATGCCTACTCAAATGCGATTGATTACTTAGGTAAAGCCTTTGACGCCAATCGATATCTATCGAGTTCGGATAGCCTATTGTCATTGGTTTTAGCGCTCAAAATAAACCAAAAGCGCGTAGAAGCTATGCTACAGTGGTATGCACAGTCCAAGTACAATATATCACTTCAAAAAATAAAAAAATTAGCCGATTATAACCAAGCGTTATTGCATCAATATTATCGTACAGATATCAGCGTTTTATCGCCCAAATTATTTCGGTCTGTCCTCGAACAATCTATAGAAATTGAGTTTCTTATGTACAGCCGTTCGAACGATATGAGGCATATGAAAAAAGCCTTTTCGCTTGCTGAATGGGCACGTAAAATCGAAATGTTATCGAGTATGAGACCTAACGGACAACTTGCTTTTGCAGCCATTCCTCCTGATTTACTGACCAATCGACTAGAATACAATTTCCGACAAAACTGGTTACAGAAAAAGATACAAGCACTCGAAATTCAGCAAGATACCTCAAATATCTATTGGCTCAATTTGCTCCTAAAACAAACGGCCACTCAATCTATGTCTATTGAGGCCAAACTACTGCGCGACTTTCCAGCATTTTTACAATGGTTTGCCTTAGATTCACTGACAAGCGTTGCTGCTATTCAGTCTAAATTAGCGCCTCAAACTGCCCTTGTCCATTATTTTGAAGGGCAAGAAACGCTCTTTCAATTTATTTTACTGAAAGATAGTTTTGCCTTTCGCAAAATTGTTTGGGATGGCTATCCCTCTATGATTACTCAGTATCATAAACATTTTACAGATGCCCAATTGATACAGCATACCTATGCTGATGGGTTTAAAGATTTCTGCCTTAGTAGCTATGAAATTTATTACAAAATCATGCACCACGAATTATTTGAAAAGGCGAACCGACTTATCCTTGTACCGGATGGAGTTTTGCAGATTATACCCTTCGAAACACTATTGACGGCTGTGCCCCTCGATTCTGTGCACCGTCTTGACTTTAAAAATCTCGATTATATTTTCAAATCAAAAAGTATTGCCTATCAACACACTGCATCCTCTTGTACTGTTGTAAGTACTGCGTTTCAAAACTCAAAACAAGCTCGTATTTTGGGGATGTCTGCACGCTATGAATTGAATAATATACCTTCTTTTAGGGCTGAAAACATCAAAAATCGCCGAGCTTTATTGTCGCCTATGCCAAATGCTAATCAGCAGACCGATTTACTAGCACAGCAATTTGAGGGTGATTTTTACACCGATAAATATGCCAGCGAATACTATTTCAAGAAATTTGCTTCCCAATACGATGTATTACACCTAGCCCTTCATTCAGCTTGTAGTTCAGCCACAAAGGAAGATGGCTTATTCCTCGCATTTTCAGAAGATGCTTATCCTAAAGAAGATAATTTTTTAACCATTAAAGAGGTTCAGTCCCTCAACCTCAAGGCCGGATTAACCGTGTTGCCATTTACTCATGTCGAGGCTAATAAGAGGGCCTCTATACAAGGAATAATGAGCTTAAGTGCTTCTTTTTTGTATGCCGGAAGCGAAGCGGTTATCTACAGTCTTTGGGCCAATTCATCCGATTTTATGCCCCAGATTCTGACGGGCTTTTACCAACAGCTACAAGGGGCATTCCCCAAAGATGTCGCCCTTCAGAAAGCTAAGCTACATTACCTTAATCAGGCAGAAGGAATTGCAGCCCATCCTGCCTATTGGGCCTCTCTCATTCAATTGGGTGGGCTCGACCCTCTAGAGATATCCGAACCTGTAATACATATTTGGTGGTTTGTATTGCCTATTGCCTTTATCGGCTTTTTGGGCTGGTGGTGTCTTCAAGCCCTAAAACAGCGCCGAAAATAACTTTACTAAGAACATAACCCTTTTTAATTAAAGGGGTTGAATAAAATATTCAGTTGTTTTTGAGGACTATCCTTGGCATCAAAGAAAACCCAACCCATATGATATAAGTCGATACTAAGGGCTACCTTTGGATGCTTACGAATTCGTGCCCAGGCTTGTTGCATTTCTTTCGACCAATGAATGTCATCTAAGACCATCACCGATTGTGCATGGCAATAAGGCAAGCAAGTTTCAAAATAGGACAGTGTAGCATCCAAACGATGATTTCCGTCAATAAATACATAGTCCAGGGATTGCATTTTTTTGAGTGTAGGCAACAGCGTATCTGCAAAGTTTCCAACAATCAATTCTAGATTATTCGCAGCTAGTTTATCAAAGTTAGATTGGGCAATTTGGGCAATATTAGGGCAGCCCTCTAAACTATACATTTTAGAATTTCGAATCGGAAAGTACTGGTATAAAGAGCTGATTCCTAATGAGCTTCCAATTTCCAGTCTGTTTTTAGCCTGCAAAAAATACACCAGGCGAAATAATTGTGCACACTGAGCGGTAGACGAAACGGCAGTTTTGGCAATACTTTGTATCGTTCGATACAGGCCCGCTTTTTTTCTTGAACCAGCCCCTAAATCATGTACTTCAATTGTGGAGGCGTCTAATAGTAATTGATTTTTCAGACGCTCAATAGATGAAAACGAATAATAAATACGCTCTTTATCCAATACCTCTTCCAAAAGATTTTTAAAATAGGGCGAAGCAATTTTACGCACAGGCGTCGCAGTAAGATAAAATTTAAGAAGTTGTTGTAATGAAAACAAATTCAGTAATTTAGAAGGTGAAATCAGCTCTCAGTGCATAGTTTCTAGGCGCTTCGAGTTTGCCAGGCTGAATGGCAAATTCATCATTTAATAGGTTATTGACCAATACTGAAACCTTCACAAATTTAGCTAGCTGATAGGCAACCCTTGCATTGAGTACCAAGGTGCCTTGGTCATATTGTTCTCTAAAGTAATGAATATTGGTGTAAGGGTTTTGGGCTGACATAGTTGGGTCACCATCCAAAAATTTATCAATAGCCTCCATAAATGAAAGGTATTGAAGCGTAAATCCCGCACTGATGCCCTTGTAGGTGGCTTGGCCATCAAATTTTACAGTATGTCGGTTGCGGTATTTGAGTATGTTTTCAGTAGAAGTAGAAAATTGTTTGATATCAGCCTGAACTAAGCTATCGTTAAAGTCTTTGTACTCAGGATTCAAAAAAGTGTAGCCAGCTATAAGAGATATTTTTACAGGCCCTACACTACCTTCCCCTGCAATACTCATGTCCACACCGGTTATACGGGTATTGCCTATATTTTGTACCTGAAATGCTATAGGTAATCCAAAAGGATTGTCTCTAGCAGCCTGAAACTCCATCATATTCTCGTATTCTGTCCAAAAGCCAGCAATATCCAAAAATCCTTGCCATTTTCCAATCTTAAAGCCTTGTTTGATGCCAAATTCAGCACTCCAGCCAGATTCGGACACCAAGTCGGGATTAGGAGTAATAGAAATTCCGCCGGCAGTAGTAGAAATAAATTTTTCAAGCACCGTCGGGAAACGATAACCCTGCCCCCAAGAGGCTCTTAAAAAGGTTCCTTTGGCAATCTGATAACTCAATCCTGCTCTGAAAACTGGTTTGTGTTCTATGGTATCTCTGAGGGCTACATGACGGTCTCCATTTGGAATCACTTGGCCTCCAAATCGAATTTGATAATGTATAGAATCAGGGTATTTGGTGCTATTGAGCTCATATCGCATGCCCAAGGATACATTTAATTTCTTAAAAAACTTTTTGTCCAGCTGCAAATAGGCTGCAAAATTAGTATGCTGATAAGTGGCCCCTGAATACACTTCAGAACTCGAAATAATGGTACTGCCTACAGCCCCTGCAACCACTTCTAGGCCATCCAATTGTTCAAATCTTCGCATGTATTGATACTCACCATAAAACATATTTGAGGCATTGCTTTGATTGCCTTCATTGTTGTTATCGATATAAAAATATCTAAACTGAAAACGATGTCTATTACTGAAATTATCAAAATAAGTGAGGGCAGGGTCGATGGTCATCCTAAAATTTTGACCTTTAGGGGCGGGCTCAAAATCAGTTTCATACAATCCAAGGTCGGGCCCGTTTGGCGCCGGCACTCTTGAATGAAACAAATATGAATTCTGACTGCCCATATTGATATTGGTATTCAGTGTAAAGATCAGATTTTCACTGTGTCTGTAACGAGCATTAATTGTGATACGGGCTTTTCGGTCGTAGCCTTGGTCAGCTGAGTTGCTATCTAATACAGGAGATATCGCATTTGGATCAACATAACGATAACCCTGCATGTAAGATTGATTGTAAAATAAACTTGACCCAAGAACAACATCAAACTTACCTATTTTTCTGCGGTGCGCTAATTGCAAACCCATTTCAAAAGGCATGCTATTATTGTCCCACCATTTATTTCGTTTATTTTTTGGATCGTTGTAGAGGGTGCCAAATATGCTTACTTTGGTAAAGGGCTTAGCGGTAGGTAATGCGGTTCTGATATTGATAACACCGTTCATCGCCGACGAACCATACAAGGCAGAAGCAGCCCCTTTAAGGACCTCCATTTGTTGTATGTTTTCAGTAGGTAAATCGCGCCAATTAGGCAAGCCAGCATCAGCTTGCATGGCAGGCATGTCATCCATCAAAATCAAAACTCTGCTACCGGTGCCTTGGGCAAAACCCGACCCACCACGTATCGTAACTTGGTCACCCATTGTATTAATACCCGGTACTTTTTCTAGGGCTTGGTTAACAGAACTAGAATTGGTATTATCGAGCAAATCAGGCGAAATAATTGCCAGCGAGACGGTGACTTCTCCTAGGGGCTTTTTAAATTTAGAACTCGTAACAGTAGCTTGTTGTAAAATAGTGGCCTCTTCGCGCATGTCAACGTTCATAACAACCGTTTTTCCAGCTACAATCGTTACATTTTTAACTACTGATGCATAGCCTAGGTAGCTAAAGGTCAGTTGATGTTCTCCGGCAAGAAGTTCGAGGGTGTATTTTCCTTCGATGTAGTCGCTTGTAATGTTTACTTGACCACAATTTATATTGACGCCAAGTAAGGATTCTTGGCCAGAAGAATCGGCTACAATTCCGGTAATTGTACCTTTTTCTTGCGCCAAAGTAAGACTAAAAGTAATTAAAATGACGAATAGAGTGTTGATGTATTTGATGGTCATAATACTGTTTTTATGCCCTTATTAATAGGTGTTATAGTTATTTGATTGTATTGGGAATTCGTTCAAAATACCATCAAAGTTACACTTTTCTTTCAAACATAAATACAATGTCTGCCATTTTTTAAATTGTAGAGCTATTCAAACTTCTATTCAAATCCTACATCAAATAATTCGATTCGTCCAAATCAATTATAGCTTTTTACCCACAATTGACTGCGGTACTTTGCTAATGCAAATCTTATTTAGTATTTTTGTGTTATAATATTAGTAAACCGCTTTAGCCAAAAGCACACTGATTTTATTATGAGTCACAATTTTTTATATTTCCTGTTTTGTTGTTTTTCCATTAATACTATATTAGGCGCGCAAAACAACAACGGTTCTACGCTCAGTTCCGGCCTTAACAATCATAAATATGAGTTGTTGGTAGGAGGGGGCGTACACACAACAGGTTTTCAAGTAAAAGCAGCTTTTGGACTTGTATACAACCCCAAACGCACGGGCAATATTGTACTCGAGTTTGGAGAAATAAAAGATCCTTCCGAACGACAACAAACCTACGACGGCTTGTCGATTGTCGGCGGTGCACCCAAATCCTTTATTTATGGAAAACGCAACAACCTTTATCAGTCCCGATTTGTGTACGCTGAAAAACTTTACCTTTCAGACAAAAACAATCGAGCGATATCTTTGGGTCTAAGTTATGCTGCTGGTTTTTCACTCGGTATGCTGCGGCCATATTATCTTGATTTAATCTATCGTAACAATGTTGGAATACCTACTGTAACGGCCGAAAAGTTTAGTCAGGAGAATCAGTTTAAGTTTTTGAATCCTCAAGAGGTAGATGGTCCATCGGGAATCACCTACGGCTGGGACGAACTAAGTCTGTACCCTGGTTTTTGTTTCAAAGCAGGTTTGTTGGTCGATTGGGGGGCTTCTGACAGTATACTCAAAGATATAGAAGTAGGGGTAGCTGCCGACATATACTTCAGTGATATTCCACTAATGGTTTTCGAAGCACAAACGCCTGTTTTTTTTAATATATTTCTTAATGTCCATCTTGGGCACCGATGGTAAAACAATACCGTCCTATCCAAACACGAATAACATGTTCAAAGAACTTCCAGTCGTAAGCAAAAAAACGAGCAGGCCTAAAAAACCAGATTGGTTACGCGTTAAGTTACCAATAGGAGAAAACTACAAAAAAGTACGCAAACTTGTAGATGAGTATCAGTTACATACTATTTGTCAATCTGGACATTGTCCAAATATGGGCGAATGTTGGGGAGAGGGTACGGCTACCTTTATGATTTTGGGTAATGTTTGTACTCGTTCTTGTTCGTTTTGTGCCGTTGCTACGGGGCGTCCACCCGAATTAGATACCGACGAACCGCTACGTGTGGCCGAAGCCATTAAATTAATGGAAGTAAAACATGCGGTTTTAACTTCGGTTAATCGAGATGAACTTAAAGACAAAGGGGCTAAGATTTGGCACGATACAGTATTGTTTACCAAACAACTTTCGCCCCAAACAACCATAGAAACACTCATACCCGATGTGCGTGCTCAGTGGGATGCACTCGACCTAATGATTAGTGCTGGGCAAGAAGTGGTTTCGCACAATATAGAAACAGTACCTTCGCTGTACCGTAAGGTAAGGCCACAGGCCAAATATCAGCGTTCGCTGGATCAGATCAAAAGAACAAAGGACTTTGGGAAACGTACTAAATCAGGGGTGATGGCTGGATTGGGTGAAACCAAAGAAGAAATGTTGCAAACGATGGATGATTTGCTCGAACACGGTTGTGATGTATTGACAATTGGCCAGTACTTACAACCCACCAAAAGGCATATTGCTATTGCAGAATATGTACATCCTGATGTGTTTGCTGAATACAAAGAAATCGGTTTAGCCAAGGGCTTCGATTATGTTGAATCTGGCCCTATGGTTCGTTCTTCATATCATGCAGAACGTCATGTGTTTCCCAACCGATAAGCCCAAAACCTTGCCCTCGAAGGCTTGGATTAATTTACTTGGATAATTGTTGAATGATGCTATCAATGCTACAAGCATTTTGGTCGCCTGTTTGCATATTTTTAAAACCCAGCATGCCTGAGTCTACTTCTTGGCTCCCTATAACTACCACAAAAGGTACCTTGACATTATTTGCAAACTTCATTAATTTTTGAAATTTCCATGCTTTGGGATATATAGAAGAGGCAATACCAGCTTGTCTGATTTTTCGGATTGCCTTGAACCCATATTTAAGCGCAGTTTCATCCATGCAAAGCAGCATTACTTTACATTCATTCAAATCTATATTATCAAAAAGGTCAAGTTCGTCCATTACATCATAAATACGGGCTGCGCCAAAAGAAACGCCCACACCCGACATATCTTTAAGGCCAAAAATACCAGTTAAATCTGCGTAGCGGCCACCTCCACCAATACTTCCTATTTTAATATTTTTTTGATGGTCAATGCTGGTATCTACGGCTACTTCAAAAATACATCCGGTATAATAACTCAAACCTCTAGCTAGGGAGAAATCTATTTTCAATTGATTCGAAAATTGGTAGCCCTCCAAAAAGTCAAGGACTGTTTGCAATTCTTTAATACCTTCTGTCCCGATTTCTATTGCTGCAAAATATTTTTTTAGTGTTTGCAAGTCGGGGGCTGTTACAACTGCTTTAATTTTTTCAAAGGCAGTTAGGTCTAAGCCCATCGATTCAATTTCTTTTTGAACACCCGACCATCCAATTTTATCCAATTTATCAATAGCAACAGTAATCGGCATAAATAAGTCAGGTCGACCACAATAGGCCGCCAAGCCGTCCAAAATTTTGCGATTATTTAAACGTATTACCACTTGTATTCCCAAACTGTCGAAGGCCTCATCATAAATTTGTATCAATTCTGCTTCGTTCAAAAGAGAATCACTACCGATAATATCGACATCACATTGATAAAATTCTCTGTAACGTCCCTTTTGAGGGTTGTCAGCCCTCCATACAGGTTGAATTTGGTAACGCCTGTAAGGGAAGTGTAATTCATTGCGATGCATTGCTACAAAACGTGCAAAAGGAACCGTTAAATCATAACGCAAGGCCCTTTTTGATATTGAACTAGCCAATGTTTTGGAATCGCTTGTCGAAAGGGCGTCTGTATTTGCTTTTTTTAGGAAATCCCCATTATTCAAAATCTTAAAAAGTAATTGATCCCCTTCTTCTCCATACTTGCCAGTCAAGGTTTCGAGCGATTCCATGGCAGGTGTTTCTAAGGCATTAAATCCATATTTTACAAAAATATTCCGCAGTTTTTCAAATATGAAATTTCTTTTGTTGACAGTAACAGAAAAAAAGTCGCGGGTGCCTCGTACAATTTTAGGTTTCATGGATTATTTTTATTTAGAAAAGCAATGTAACAATTCAGTTTAATAAAGCATCAAAATTAATCCAGATTGTTGCTAAAACAAAAAAAAGCGAACAGAAAAATCAAAAACTTCATATTCTCATTCCTAAGACTTACTTTTGTGCTTGAATAGCAAAAATTATTGATTCTGTTAAACCTACTTTATTTTGGAAGAAAATCATGCAATACTAGAATCTCTGAAATCTGAAATTGATAAAAAGAGAGATTGGTTTACTAAAGCCGTCAAAACCATTCTAGACGAAAATATTTCTAACTATCCTATTTTAGTGGCTTATCCTGCATTTACCGACCTTAATATAGGTTTACCTTTGTCAGAGGGCAAAAACTTTTCTTTTAATGCTACAACTCTTGAAGAATTAGCCATGAAAAAAATTGTTGCCCTCGAAAAAGTTGATGAGTTTAGGAAGCTATTTAAAGAAAAAAAGGATAGTTTTTGTATCTTTCTGCTCGAAAAACCTGCACCGCAATTTATATTTATGCCGTATTAACAGATTGCCTTATTTAATTATAGGTAGTAATAATTTGTAATAATTACATAATCAGTTGATTAAAGCTTATTTTGTGGTTTTTTTTCTTTTTGTTTTTTTTGTCTTTGATGGCCTTTTTTTAGGTTTTATCAAGAAAGATTAATCAATATTTTTTGCACACTGATGTACTTTGTTTTAACATTTAGCTTGCAATAGTTAAGAATAAGTAGCTTTATTGGGCTTTTTATTCCAACAAATATTGAATTTTCTCATTGATCACAGGCAACAAATACAAAATTGGGAACGTTATCTTTTTAACTTGGGCTAGATAGGCCTAGGCGTTCCGTATTTTAAGATAAAATTAACAGCATTCTTACACCAAAGGTTACGAGTGTTACAAGACTAGATATATGTTCAAAACTTTATACTTACGCGCAAAACAAATATACCTTATGTTACGTTGTAAAAATCTTCACTACGCTACTTTTCGCAGCTTATTTTTGGTATTTACATTATTGATTATTGGTTCACAAGACGCCAAAGCTACTCATGCATTGGGAGGCGATTTAACCTACATTTGTGTCGGACCAAATCAATATGCTATTACGCTTAACGTCTACCGTGATTGTAACGGTATCAACCTGCCCAATACTCAAACTGTTAGTTGGACAGGGTCTTGTGGTAGTGGTTCCTTTACCGTCACAAGAAACGTCTTGCAAGATATAACGCCTGTTTGTCCAGGTGGTCAATCTTCGTGTGGTCCCGGAAACGGTACATTTGGTGTTGAACAACATTCCTATACTGCCATATTTAACGTACCTCCCGGATGTACAGATATTACTTTTTCCTGGCGATTGTGCTGTAGAAACAATGCAATTACAACCTTGAACAACCCCGGTGGGGAACGAATGTATGTCGAATCTTTTTTGAGTAATACAACCACACCCTGTAACAACTCTCCCGTTTTTCTCAATCCACCTACCTCCTTTACCTGTCAAAACAACGCCGTTTTTTACAATCACGGCGCTGTAGATTTTGACGGGGATTCCTTGAGCTTTTCTCTAACCGATTGCTTGGATAATGCAGGTAATCCAGTAAACTATACTGGTGGCCACTCAGGTGTTGCACCATTTGGACCAACTATTCCCGTTAATATCGATCCAGGAACAGGAGCCATCACTTTTACGCCCAACAATGCATTGGTTGGTGTTTTGTGTGTTTTAGTAGAAGAATACCGAAATGGTGTTTTAATTGGCACCGTTGTTAGAGATATTCAATTTAGGGTACTCAATTGTAATAACACTTCGCCTGTTTTATCGGGTGTCAATGGCGCTGGAATTGATTCCATCGATTTTGTTACGTCTGCTTGTTTTGGGACACAATTATGCTTTGATATAGTAGGTTCAGATCCGTCAAACCCGGGCGATGTACTGACCATGACTTACGATAATGCCATTTCTGGTAGTACCTTTACTGTATCCGGACCAGGTGTGCCATCAGGCAATTCTATTACTGGAACCTTTTGTTGGACTCCAACCATTTTTGATTTGGGAACGCATACATTTACAGTTACCATCCAAGATGATGCCTGTCCGATTGTAGGGTCTAATACATTTACCTATGTCGTTAATGTAGTGACCAATCCAAATGATCCTGTTTTTGCAGGCAACGATGTGGGTATTTGTCAGGGAGATACTGCTTTTCTAAATGCGACAACTACTTCTCCTAATGCGGTGAGCTATTCTTGGTCTCCTGCTCTTGGTTTATCAAACCCGAATATCCCTAATCCAGAAGCAACCCCTCCTTCTACTACATGCTATACGGTTACATTACAATACAATGATGGTTGTTTTTCTACCGATGTTGTTTGTGTGACTGTAGAAGACGATCCACCATTGGCATTGTCTCCCAATGGCATTAATGCTTGCGGTGGTTCGGCACTTACTTTATCGGCTACAACGGATGCACCGGGTATGAACTTTACATTTACAGAATTATTTGGTTCAAATAATATTGTTCCTAATACAGTGTCAGGGGTTACGGCTTCAGCACCTATAACCATGCCTACTGCTCCTAATACTTACGAGTGGCAGGTAGAAGTAGTCAATCCCGTAACCAATTGTAGTACAATTGATATAATCAGCCTAACGGTTGGTGTAATACCCACAGAACCTGCTTGTCGTAACATTTATGCTTCTACAACTGGTTCTGCTTCTGCTGCCGGTAATCAATTTGATCCTGTAACTTTGGAAGAGGCCTTAGCGCGTTCGGCCTGTAATCTTTCTGTAATCAAAGTGGCAACAGGGACATATAACATAGATGATCCTCTGAACATAACTTCATTATTGACGCTAGAAGGTGGTTTTATTCAGGGGCAATCTTGGCTCAAGACCTCAGAAATAGGAGCAACTACCATAAACCGAACTACAGCGAACCCAAGAGGAGTTTTGAATTCAACAATGAATCTAACGGCTTTGGAAGTCTTTGGTGCGACTGGGTTTAGATTACAAGATTTAACCATTACAACAGATGATGCGATTATACCAGGTACCTCTACCTATGGTATTTACATGAACTTTGCCTCTGAGTACAATATCACTAGGTGTAATGTTGTACCTGGTAATGCAGCAGATGGTACAGCAGGTGGCAATTCATGTTTAACGCCTAACCCCTCTAAATCTGGAGCTGCAGGATTAGCTGGAGCAACGGGTGACCCTGATGTAATTGATGATAATATTGCCGGCGGTGGCGGTGGATTAGCAGGTCTTTCCTGTGGTTCTGCAGCTCTGTATGTTCCTGGGCGAGGAGGTGATAATACGGACCCTCTTGGTTGCGGTATAGGTATTGGCTGTGATGGTCAAGGTCCATCAGTCGGAATTGGAATTGTTGACGGTGGAGCTGGTGGCGGTGGCGGTCGTGCAGGATTTAATGCGACACTTGCAGGAGCAGGTGGGTCCGGTGCCGGGGGCGGTACGCCTCTTAATCCCCCTTTTGCTGGTTGTTCTGCAACAGCTACTGGGGTAGGCTCTAGTGCAGCTGGTGGAGCTGGTAATGGATTTTCAAATCCAAGCAATAATGGCGTATTTTTTCCACTTCCTCTAACAGGTACAACAGGTACAACAGGAATTGATGGAGTGGACGGTTGTGTCGGTGCGATAGGCGCTACTGGCCAAACAATATGTATATACACTGTAGGTGTTCAAGCTGGTACTGGTATGTCTGGATCAGGTGGATCTGGCGGCGGCGGCGGCGGTGGCGGTGCTGGTCAGTCGGGTATCACTGCAGGTACTGGTGGTGCCGGTGGTGGCGGCGGCGGCGGTGGTGCCGGTGGATTTGGAGGTACTGGTGGTTTTGGAGCTGGTGGTTCGTTTGGAATCTACATGTGTGATAATGGAGCTAATGGTTTTATTGAAGATTGTTTTGTCCTAGCTGGATCTGCAGGTGTAGGTGGAGTTGGGGGTGCAGGAGAGACTGGTGGTGCCGGTGGTACTGGTGGATTAGGAGGTGTTCCTGCTTCAACAGATGTGGGTGCAGGAGGAAACGGTGGTGATGGCGGTACAGGTGGTAATGGCGGCCAGGGAGGAAATGGTTCTAATGGTATTGCAATAGATATTTTCTGTTTTAGTTGTACCAACCAACCCGTAGTACAAGATTCGACTTTCCAATTGGCTAATCAACAAATTATTTATGTTGAAAATACAAATTGTACGAACGCACAAGTTATGTTCTACGATTCTTCTACCATGTCACCATTATCTACTGCATCTCCTCAAATAATACCAATTGGAGGGGCTCTTACACCCGTAACAAACTGGACGTTTGACGCCATAAATGGATTTGTTCAACCGCCCACCGGTGTTTTAAATGCAGATACTGCAAGATATGATAGTATTGGGCGATACACTATAATACACAATACTTGTCCTGGTTGTCCATCTACAGGTGGTCCTGCAGGAACAGCCTTAGAAGAATATACAGGCTTCCATAATATTGCTTTTGATAAATCATTCAAGCCAGAAATTCTTTCATCGGCTAATGTCCTTGGTTCAGATACTTTCCAATTATGCCTAGGAGATTTTGCTACTTTTTCAAGTTCTATCTTTGGAGACACAACTCGATGGGAATTCAATGGAGCTATTACCAATCCAGGTAATGTACAGTTCGTACCGTCTTCTCAGTTTAATGTAACCGGCTTCTTTATGGTTGAGCTATTCTTAATAACGGATTGTTGTGGGGATACTCCTATAGATACCGCTTATCTTTTTGTCGACCCGGTTCCGGGTGTTACTAGCAACGGTGATCAAGTAATATGTAATGGAGGCAATGTCAATTTAGCTATCTTTGGCTTGTCACCAAATGATACAGTTATTTGGACGCCAACAACAAATTTAGGAATCATCTCAGAAGACTCTGTCAATGTTTCGCCAACAGTAACTACAACCTACACTGCCTCTGTCTTTTCTGTTATTACCTCAGGTTCAGAAACAAGGCTAAGTTGTCCAGTTGCTCTCAATTACAATATAACGGTCAATACATTACCTAATCCTGTAATGTCTTCGACCGATGTTATCTGTTCAAGTGATGGAACAGCTACAGCCACTCCTCCTGCGGGGCTTTACGATTTTATTTGGTCAGATGGTACGGTAACTAATAGTGCTGCCACTAGTACTATCTCGAGTTTACCAACAGGATCTTATTGTGTAACGGTCACCGATTTAGCTACAGGCTGTGTAGATACGGGATGCATTTTTGTCAATCCTGCCATTAATTTGCCCGCACTTAATGTTAGCACAACCCCAATCACTTGTTCCGGGGACAATGATGGTACCGCAACTATATCTACTTCTGGCGGAACGACGACGGCAATTGGTTATACATATGCGATTAGTCCGGTGGTTCCTATTGCCCCTAATCCAAGTTTAGGCCCAATAACTCTAACGGGTTTGGCGCCGGGCACCTACTCTGTTACATCAACCGACGAAGGAGGCTGTGTAACGACATTAAATTTTGACATTACTACTCCTCAGCCACTCACAATAAATGTATTAGATACCTTAGACCCTGTATGTCAGTCGACCCTTGATGGTCGGATTGAAGTAGAAGGTCAAGGTGGAACGGGTTTACTTACGTACAATTGGTCTACTGGGATAAGCGCCGATTCTGGCGTTTTAGCTGGGATAGATACTGGGTTTTATTGCGTAACAGTTGTGGATGAAAATAATTGTTCTGCAGTATTTTGCCATACCCTAAACCCACAACAAATTCTAACAACTTCTTTGGCTGTAACGTCTATTCCTTGTAATGGAGGGACAGCCTGTATTACCGTCAATGCTGCAGGTGGATCAAATGCATACGCTTACGATTGGTCAGGCCCTGTGGCACCAACCCCTTTCTCAACAGGCAATGATGTTTCTTGTGGTTTCCCTGCTGCAACAGGTCTTTATACAGTGTTAGTCACCGATAGTAGCTTTGCATGTACAACTACTGCTTCAGTTTCTATAACTGAACCTAGTGCATTGTCAACAACTATTGCCTCGCAGACAAATGTTAATTGTTTTGGAGATTCTACTGGTATTGCATCTGTAGGTGCCTCAGGAGGCACTATTGGATACACCTATTTGTGGGGGTATGGAGTCAACGAAACCAATGTTTTTATTGATAGTCTTCCGGATGGTGTTTATACGGTAACTGTTACAGATGGTACTGGTTTATGTACTTCTGTAGAATCTGTAACAATCACTCAACCAACTACAGCAGTAGATGTATCTGCCGTAGTTAGCTCTAATTTTAACGGCCAAAACGTAACTTGCTTTGGTGCTAATGATGGAGAGGCAACTGCAAGCCCTTCAGGAGGAACCCCTGCATCTTCTGGCTATGTATTTCAATGGGATGCAAATGCAGCGAATCAGAATACAGCGACGGCTACGGGCCTTTCTGTTGCTAACAATCCCTACGAAGTTTTTGTTACCGATTCTTTAGGTTGTACAGATAGCGCTACTGTTGCATTATCTCAGCCCGCTACGGTAATAGCCACTGTAGCAAGCTCAATATCTGTTTCTTGTTTTGGAGATTCAAGTGGACAGGCAACTATAGCTGCATCTGGCGGAACTGCTCCTTACAATTATTTATGGTCTGATGGACAAACCTCTATTACTGGCATTGGCCTTCAGGTTGCCAATAATCCCTACTGTGTTACCGTTACGGATAATAATAATTGTTCAGATGTAATTTGTATTAATATAGCCCAACCTGCTGCACCGATTACATCAACTGCTTCAGTTATTGCTGACCCGAGCTGCTTTGGTGGTTCTGATGGTTCAGTGTTTGCTGTTGCCTCAGGCGGTACCGGTACCATAACTTATTTATGGAGTGGTGGTATAGCGACAGGTCAAACTAACGACACCATTACAGGGTTACCTGATGGACAATATTGCGTAACGGTATCCGATGCTAATTTGTGTTCTACGGTTCAATGTGTTACATTAACACAACCTTCGCAGGTAGTCGCTACAATTACTGCAACACAAGATATTAATTGCTTTGGAGATTCAACCGGAACTGCTACTGTAGTTGGCTCAGGTGGGACTCTTCCCGGCTACAATATTACTTGGGCGAATGGACAAACAACGGCACAAGCGACAGGCTTAATTGCTAATATTTCTCATTGTGTTACGATTACAGACAACAATGCTTGTCCAGCTTCCACTTGTGTTACCTTAAATCAGTCTGCATCTGCTATTACAGTAGGGGCAACTGTAGTTTCAAATTATAATGGCGCTGATGTAAGTTGTGTTGCTGCAACTGATGCTTGTGTTCAAGCTAATGCAGCGAATGGTACTCCTTTTACGGTTGGTGACCCTTACACCTACAATTGGGCTCCTTCAGCATCGAACGATGACTCCTTGTGTGCCGTTGGTGCAGGGGTATATATTGTTACCGTTACCGATTCTTTAGGTTGCCAGGCTTCAGCAACTGTTACAGTTGTTGACCCAACTACCTTAAGTGCTTCTATAAGTAGCACGGTGAGCGTAAGTTGCTTCGGAGATTCTACGGGATGTGCTGACGTAACCGTTGCTGGTGGAACTGGTACTATAACTTATCTATGGCCCGACGGACTAACTACTGCTCAAAACTGCAACTTATTTAACGGTTCTCATACCGTTACAGTTTCAGATGCGAACGGATGTAGTGTTACGGCTACTGCAATAATTAATCAACCCGCTTTACCATTAACTTTGGCTTCGGTTATTATCGACTCAACTGTCAAATGTAATGCAGGTAACGACGGAGGAATAACCGCAAATGCATCGGGTGGTTCAGGTACCTACAATTTTGTATGGTCCAATACTGAAACGACTGCCACAATTACCGGTCTTACTCAAGGAACGTATTGTGTTACCTTGACCGATGTACCGAATGGATGTATCGATACTGCTTGTATAGTTATGACACAACCAAGTGCTGTCACTGCCACAATAAGTGCACAAGTAAATGTAAATTGTTTTGGAGCTGCTACTGGTTCGGCAACAGTTGCTGGTTCAGGAGGAACAGCCCTTAATCCTTACACGTTCTTGTGGGATGCTAATGCAGGAAGCCAAAATACAGCTACGGCTACTGGCCTAAGTGCTGGTATTCAATATTGTGTTTCTGTAAGTGATGACAATGGATGTACAGATGTTGTCTGTGTAACCTTAACTCAACCTGCAGCTATTCTCAATACAACAGCAGTTGTTGCTGTTAATCCTGCTTTTAATGGTTCAGATGTGTCTTGTACAGCTGCTTCCGATGGAATGGTAATCGCTACAGGAATTGATGGTGCAGGAGGCTATAGCTATGATTGGGGAAGTGGAAACAATAACGACACCCTTGCAAATGTTAATGCAGGTATTTATTGTGTCACAGTCACAGATGCTAATGCCTGTACGGCTACGGCTTGTGCAACGGTTACTGACCCTAGTGCTCTAACTACTACCATAAATGCTGTTGATGTAACAAACATCAACTGTGCAGGAGATTCCTCGGGTACAGCATTAGTCACAGTTTCAGGCGGTAATCTAACCGCTCCTTATTCCTTTGTTTGGGATAATGGATTGGTAACTCAACAAGGAACTAATCTAACAGCAGGACAACAATGTGTCACAGTAAGTGATGCGAATGGCTGTCAATCTGTAGCATGTGTTAGTATCACCGAACCGGCATCTGCAATTGTCATAGCTGGTATTACTGTTGATTCTAACGCTTCATGTAATGGGTTATCAGACGGAGGTCTAACTGCTGTAATCACAGGTGGAACACCTTCCATTACAAATGGATATAGTTTTGTATGGGCTGGCAATGGTTCTACTGGACAAACAACTTCTAGTATAACCGGCTTAGCAGCAGGTTTACATTGTTTGACGGTTACAGATTCACTTGGCTGTTTTGATACTTTATGTACCACAATTAATGAGCCTGTAGCTGTTTTAGTTACTATTGATCCAGCGACGGCCGTTAATGTTAATTGCTTTGGAGATTCAACAGGACAAGCTACAGCTACTGCAAGTGGGGGTTCGGGAGGCTACACCTTTTTATGGGGAGCTAATACCAATAATCAAACTACTCCAACTGCAACAGGTTTGCAGGCAGGTATATCCTACTGTGTTACGGTAACCGATAATAATGGTTGTGTTTCTAATTCTGCTTGTATTATTCTGACTCAACCTATTTCAGCTATCAATACAACTGCATCTGAATTAACGCAAGTTTCATGTAATGGCGGTACAGATGGCTCCGTTCAAGTAACGGCGAGTGGCGGAACAGTGGGCACAGGCTACACTTTCCTTTGGGGTACCAATGCTGGTTCTGTAACAACTCCAACTGTGAATGGCTTGACTGTTGCTAATGGACCATATTGTGTAACGGCAACCGATGCCTTGGGTTGTATTGATACAAGCTGTGCGACACTTACCGAACCGTTAACTCTAAACGTTACCACGGCCTCTGTTACAAATATTCAGTGTAACGGTGACTCCTTGGGTGAAATAACCTTGGCTGTCAGCGGTGGTACTATAGGGGCAGGATATACTTTTCAATGGGATGCAGCAGCAGACAGTGCTACTACCCAAGTTGTAGTAGGTTTACCTGCTGGAGTATTCTGCGCAACTGTTTCTGATGCTAATAATTGTACTTCATCTATATGTGTAACCTTGACTGAACCGTCTACAGCTGTAGATGTAACGGCCACTGTTACCTCTGATTTTAATGGTTCAGCTATCCAATGCTTTGGCGATTCTTCAGGTACAGCTTTAGCTGTTGCTACGGGAGGTGCCCCTGCATTAAGTGGCTATACTTTTAGTTGGTCTTTAACTTCGCAGACTACTGCATTAGCAACGGGATTACCAGATGGTACCTTTGTAGTTACGGCAATTGATTCTGTAGGATGTCAAGATACAGCAATTGTAACCCTAATCGATCCAAGTCAAGTAGTAGCATCAACTGTAGTTGTCAATACTGTAAGTTGTTTGGGTGGTTGTGATGGCGAAGCGACAGTAAGTGCTGTTGGCGGTGTCGCCGGTTACACAGTCTTGTGGGATGCAGCGGCAGGGAATCAAACTACTGCAACTGCGACAGGTCTTTGTCAAGGTTTGTATGGGGTCACAATTTCAGACGCTAACGGGTGTTCTAGCGCTTCAACTGTCAATATTACTCAACCCTCTACAGCAGTTACAGCTTCGGCTTTAGTTAGTTCTAATTATAACGGACAAGATATAAGTTGTAATAATGCTTTTGATGGTGTTGCATGTGGTTCTGCTGTTGGTGGAACACCTAGTTACACTTATTTATGGGGAGGGGGTGTCGCATCAGGTGCTACCACTCAATGCGTATCAGGTTTAAATGCTGGAACTTATTCCGTTACGGTTACCGATTCTTTAGGGTGTTCAGCCTTCAATAATGTGACGCTCACAGAACCTTCAGCAGTTACTCCCTCAGTAGTATCTACTGTTGATGTGAATTGTTTTGGTGATTCAACGGGCGCAGCTACGGTACAAGGTATCGGTGGTGTTGGCCCCTACAGCTTTCAATGGGAGGCTGCAGCGGATAGTCAACAAACAGCAACTGCCACTGGTTTAGCAGCAGGTTCCTATTTAGTTACTGTATTAGATGCCAATGGCTGTCAAGGTGTAGATGTTGTCGTTGTTGATCAACCAACAGGCCCATTAAATGTTACAACCGCGATTTTATCAAGTTTCCCTGGTGGAACTGCTATGCAATGTTTTGGTGACTCTAGTGGACAGGCAACAGTAAATGTATCCGGTGGGACTTCCACCTATAATATATTGTGGGATATTGGTTCTCAAACGACTAACACGATTACCGGATTGAGTGATGGAACTTATTGTGTAACGGTAACCGATGCACAAGGATGTACTGATACAGCCTGTGTAACTCTAATTGAACCATCTTTATTGACTGCAACTACAACTACTGATAGTACCTTGTGTAATGGAGGTAGTACGGGTTCTGCTACCGTCACAGGAACTGGTGGTACAGGCGCAGGTTCATATTTATACCAATGGGATGCTAATGCCTTTAATCAAAATACTGCTACAGCTAATGGTTTAGCAGCAGGTTTATATAATGTAACGGTCACAGATGCTAATGGATGTCAGTCGGTTGTTGCCGCTACGGTAAATGAACCTGCTACTGGTGTTAATGTTGGTTTGATTGTTACTTCTAGTTACAACGGACAAGACGTAAGCTGTAATGGAGCAATTGACGCTATTGTCAGTGCTTCAGCTACGGGTGGTACTGTTGTTGGTGATTATAATTATGTATGGTCAAATGGTACTGTAGATAATCCATTGGATACCGTGGGTGCAGGACAGCATTGTGTTACTGTAACCGACGATAACGGTTGTTCAGCTACCGATTGTATTACAGTTACTCAACCTTCAGCTATAACTGCTACTATTGCTGCTTCTACCTCTGTTACATGTTTTAATACCTGTACAGGAACAGCTACAGTTGCGGGGGCAGGTGGAATACCTATCCCTGGCTACAGCTTCCTATGGGACGCTGCGGCAGGTTCTCAAACAACAGCAGTAGCTATTGGTTTGTGTGCTGGATCCTACAATGTAACAGTTACGGATGGAAATGGATGTTTTGCAGTTTCTTCGGTTGTTATTACACAACCGGTTGCTCCTCTAACTACTACGCTCAATGTAACATCAAACTTCAATGGACAACAGCTCAGTTGTGCTGGGGCTTCAGATGGAGAAATTACAGCATTAATCACTGGAGGTGATGGAACCTATTCACTTAGTTGGAATAACAGTATTTCAACTACAAACGTTGCAACGGGTTTATCCGCAGCGGCGAATCCTCACTGTGTTTTTGTGGTCGATGGCTTAGGATGTACGGATACTGCATGTGTCAATTTAGTTGACCCTGCTGCCGTAACAGCTACCATAACTTCTACTACTGCTATAAGTTGTAACGGTGGTTCTAATGGTTCTGCAACAGTTACTCCAGCGGGTGGTACGGGTGGTTTTACCTTTATATGGGACGATGGTCAAACGACTGCAACAGCGGTAGGTTTATCAGCAGGACCAATTTGTGTAACGATCACCGATGCTAACGGTTGCGCTGCCACTGCCTGTACTAACTTAACCGACCCTGCTGCTTTATCATTAACAGCAACTATTAATTCAAACTATAATGGATCGAATGTAAGCTGTGCTGGTTCTTGTGACGGAATCGTCTTTGCAACAGCTATTGGAGGTACTTTACCTATCCAGTCTTATACTTGGTCAACTGCAGGTGCTGGTATCGCTGATACAATAACCAATGCATGTGCTGGTGCTGTGGATGTAATAGTCACTGATGCCAATGGTTGTACGGCTACTGCTTCAGTTACCTTAACAGAACCTTCTGCTGTAACTGCGACTATAACAGCATCTACAGATGCTAGCTGTAATGGTCAATGCGATGGGAATGCTACTGTATCAGCTGCCGGTGGTACGCTTACAACTGTATATACTTTCTTATGGTCTTCTTCTGCTGGTGCACAAACAACTGCCACTGCAACTGGGCTATGTTCTGGGACGCATAATGTTACTGTTACCGATAATAATGGTTGCAACGGCGTAAGTTCTGTATTCATTGATCAGCCTCTATTGGGTGTTTCTGCCACAGCTGTTGTAAGTTCTAATTTCAACACTGAGGATGTATCTTGCTTTGGTGCTTGTGATGGAGAAGCTACAGCTGCCGGTGCCGGTGGTACGCTTATTACTGGATATACTTTCCAGTGGGATGCATCAGCAGCAGGTCAAACAACGAGTATTGCCTCTGGCCTATGTTCAGGTGTATACTTCGTCACAGTTTCTGATAATGGTGGATGTTCTAATGTAGCGAGTGTTACGCTTACTGATCCATCTCAATTGAGTTCTACGATCGCTTCTACTGTTTCTGTAAGTTGTGGAGGTGGAAGTGACGGACAAGCTACAGTCACTGCATCGGGTGGTACGCTTACTACAGGTTATACCTACTTATGGGATGCGACAGCAAGTGGTCAAACAACTGCTACTGCAACTGGCTTACCTGGAGATATTGGCATTAATGTATCTGTAACCGATAATAACGGTTGTGTCTCTGTAGCTACTGTTACAATTACACAACCTGCAAATGCATTGTTCATTAATCCTGTAATTGTTTCAAATTACAACGGTCAAGCTATCTCATGTACGGGGGCTTGCGATGCGATAGTAGCAGTTCAAACAGCGGGCGGTATACCAGGATACAATATTGCCTGGAATACAGGGGCAATTACTGATACAATATCTAATTTATGTCCAGGTACATATGTAGTTACTGTAACCGATAATGGTACTTGTACCATTGTAGATTCTATATCCGTAACAGAACCTGCTGTTCTTTCGGCATCTATTTCTAATCAAATAAATGTGTCTTGTACAGCAGGAAATGATGCTTGTGTAACGGTTCAGGCTGCTGGTGGTACTGCCGGTTATTCATATTCTATAGTAAGTGGAATCACACAGGCTAATAATGGGTTATTCTGTAATTTATCTGCAGGCAATTATACTGTTACCGTTACTGACCTTAATTCATGTGAAACAACAGTTCCTGTGACAATCACAGAACCTGCAGCCTTGCCTACAGTATCTGTGGCAGTTAGTTCAGATTATCTTGGACAAGACATAAGTTGTTTTGGGGCCTGCGATGCTGCCCTAACAGCAGCATCTACAGGAGGTACGGCTCCTTACAGCTACAATTGGTCGATGACAACTCAAAACACTGCTACAGTTACCGGTATATGTGCGGGAGTATTCTCAGTAATCATCACTGATTCACTAGGATGTACAGCTTCTGCTTCTGTAACAGTCGTCGAACCTATACAACTAGTAGGGCAGCTAACGGCGACAACAGATGTGGCTTGTTTTGGAGACACGACTGGAACGGCAAGCTTTAGTGTTGTTGGAGGTACGGCTCCTTTTACTTACGATAATGGCTTAAGTAGTACTACTACTCTAAATAATAATACAACCTTGGCGAATATTCCAGCAGGAGCATATGTTACTACAATTACCGATGGTAATGGATGCTCTGTTTTGGTACCATTTGCAATAACTTCGCCTCCTGTCCTAACCAATACAGCCTCTGTTACTTCTTCTTATGCTAACGGAACGGTTATTAGTTGTAATGGGACATGTGATGGTGCTGCAACAGCTGTAGGTACAGGTGGAAATCCAGGGTCTACCTATAATTTCTTATGGTCTACATCTGCTAACAACCAAACAAGCTTTACGGCAACAGGTTTGTGTGCAGGTACACACTTCGTAACAATTACGGATCAAAACGGTTGTTCTGCTGTAGATTCTGTTACCCTTACTGAACCGATTCAATTAGCTGCTACTGGTTCAGGTACTGGAATTGACTGTTTTGGTGGAACTACAGGTTCTGTTCAAGTGAATGCAGTTGTCGGTACCGGTACACCAAACTATACTTATACATTGGGTGCTGTTACCAACACCACCGGATTGTTTAGCAATCTTGCTGTAGGGACTTACTGTGTTACTGTTACCGATGGAAATAATTGTACAGTTGTTGAATGTGTTACCATCAACCAAAATTCTTTGGTAGTAGCATCTGCTTTTGTAAGCTCTAATTATAATGGCGCTCAAACAAGCTGTCAAAATAGTGCCGATGGAGAAGCTACGGTAAATGTAACGGGTGGTGTAGCTGCTTATTCCTTCTTGTGGGATACAGGTGCTGGAAGTCAAACAACACAAACGGCAGTTGGATTAGCTGCAGGAACCTATGCGGTTACAGTAACGGATGTATTTGGATGTAATGACATAGATACTGTTACGATTTTATCGCCCGATTCTATTGTTTTAGATGTAATTGATACCGTAAACATAACTTGCTTTGGTCAACCGACCGGTTCTTTTACAGTAGCAGCAAGTGGAGGCGTAGGTCCTTATACTTATTCCTTTGATGGAGGCATTACCTTTACCAATCAAGTACAATACACCAACCTACCGGCAAATCCTGTTGGCAATGGCTATTGTGTAATTGTTCAGGATGCAAATGGATGTCAGACTACTGCTTGTGTCAACATTACTGAACCCACTCAAGTTCAAGGTTTGGCTGATTCAATTACAATGGTCAGTTGCTTTGGTGGTGCTGACGGAGTTATTAGCGTAAGTGGAGTAGGTGGTACGCCTCCTTATGGTTACAGCTTTAACGGAGGTTTATCAACATCTACCAGTGTATTTAATGGATTAATTGCAGGCAACTACACAGTAGTAATTACTGATTCTGAAGGTTGTCAAACGACTATGTCCAATTTGATTGTAACTCAACCACCTGTTTTGATCTTAACTGTAGATACAACCAGAAACCCAAGCTGTACAGGTGATTGTGACGGTGTTATTCAGGTAACAGCTTCGCAGGGTAGTGGTGGCTTCGAATATTCGATCGATGGTATCAATTATCAAGCATCAGGAATCTTTACGAATCTTTGTGCAGGTGGATATACTATTTTTGTGAGAGATATACAAGGTTGTATTACTTCGGTACCAGTAACCTTATCTCAACCAACACCTGTAATTGCTAATGCAACAATTACATCTGATTACAACGGCTTTGATGTAACTTGCAACGGTGCCTGTGACGGTGCCGCAACGGCCACTCCAAGTGGTGGTTCGCCGCTAACTTCCGGGCTATACCAATATCAATGGTCAGTAGCTGGGGCTACTACACAGTCTGTTTCTGGATTGTGTGCCAATACACTATACACAGTTACCGTTACAGATGCCAATGGGTGTATAGATGTTGATTCTGTAATTCTTGGAGAACCTACAACAGTAGCCGCTACTTATGTGCAGGTAAGCAACGAAAGTTGTTTTGGCAACGACGGTGTAATTGCTGTTACTGCGGTTATTGGCAGTGGAGTTGGTCCTTACTCTTACGACATAGGAAGTGGGGCATCAGCAAGCGGTACCTTTACTGGTCTGACAGGTTCGGCTGCAGGAACGGCTTACTCTATAACAATTACGGATGCCAACAACTGTACCACTACTTTGGATACCTTCCTAACACTACCTGCTGTCTTAGATATAACTGATATTACGGTTACTTCCAATTTCAACGGGCAGGATATAAGCTGTTTTGGTGCTGCCGATGGTGCTGCAACTATAACGCATACAGGTGGTTCTACACCTATATCTTATTTGTGGGATATCAATACTGGTGCACAAACAGCTATAACAGCTAGCGGATTAAGGGCCGGAACCTATTCAGTAACGATTACGGATGTTGCAGGATGTACTGCCGATACTAGTATTACACTTTCACAGCCTACACCGCTAATTATGACGGCTCAAGTTGATTCTTCGGCAGGTTGTAATGGTGCTTCTGATGGTCAAATTTCTGCTACTCCATCTGGTTCTGTTCCCGGTTATACTTACGGTTTAGATAGTACAGGTGCAGGTGTGCCTGCTATCTTTGGAACGGACAGTGTCTGGACAAACCTTAGCGCTGGAACTTATACAATTTATGTTCAAGACTCTAATGGCTGTGGACCAGTTTCGCAACAGCTTACGATTGGAGACGATGCGCCTATTACAACAATCACCTCTGTATTAACACCGTTTAACGGACAAGCAATTGCTTGTAGTGGTGATTCAACAGCCACTGCCACAGTAGCTTCTACTGGAGGTTCTGTAGGAGTCAACTTCATCTATCAATGGGACGCTAATGCAGCTTCACAGACAGGTACGACTGCAACAGGCTTATCGGCAGGAGTCTACTTTGTAACCGTAACAGATACCGTTTCAAATTGTACTGATATCGCTCAGGTGAGTGTGACAGAACCCTCAATTGTAGCGGTTAATATTGATACTATTGTAAATGTAGATTGTTTCGGTCAAGCGACAGGTGCTGTTCAAGTTTCAGGCTTGGGAGGTACTGCAGGGTACACCTACAATATTGATTTCCCTGCTGTTCAGAGTCCTTTAGGTACCTTTATCGGTTTGCCAGAAGGGAACTACACCATTACGGCTACGGACGTAAATGCATGTACGGCAACAGTAGGAGTATCGATCACCGATCCTGATTCTTTAGCTATCGACTTAGATACGGTCAATGTCTCTTGCTTTGGTCTAACGGATGGTGAAATTACCGCTGTAGTTACAGGTGGAACACCCTTTACTACTGGATTTGGTTACTCGGTAACTTGGTCACCTTCAGTGTCAGGTGCTATCGATACACTCGGTACACTCGCTGCAGGTTCTTATACCATGACAGTACAAGATGCAAGAGGTTGTTTGGCAACCGCTACAGCAACCGTTATCGAACCTACACCTATTGTTGTGGCCACTGATTCTTTAGTGCCTGCTACATGTGCTGATACCAATGGAGTCTTAGTGCTTTCGGCTACAGGTGGTCCGTCTCAGTTGGATGGTTTAAACAACAATTATGAGTACTCAATTGATGGTGGTTTGACCTTCCAATCATCACCAATATTTACCGACTTGCCTAGCGGATTCTACGATATCGTTGTACGTGATTTAGGCTATAGCCAATGTATCGGAGTTTATGCAGTTGATTTAGGAAGCAATAGTAATATTACTGGTACAATAGATGTCAGCAACGAGTCTTGTTTCGGATACTCAGACGGTACGGCTTCGGTCTTTACGTCTAGTACTGCCGGCGGCTACACTTATCAATGGTTTACAGATGCTAACCCATCTACTATCATCAGTACTTCTCAAACAGCTACCGGCTTAGACGGGAATATCGTTCCGAATGCTGCGGGTGGTGTAGATACCAACTTTGTGTATATTGTTCAGGTTACCGATGCCGATGGCTGTGTCTATTCAGATACTGCTTATATCGAAAGCCCTGACGTATTAGATGTTAGTGCAAGTTTAGTAGCGGATGTAAGTTGCTACAATGGTGCCGACGGAATGCTAAATGCCTCTGTAACGGGTAGAGATTCTCTAGAGGTTTCGTACTTGTGGAGCAACGGTGCTACAACAGCAATGGCAACAGGTCTGACGGCTTCACCGCCTGATACGAGTTATATCATTATGATTACGGATTCAGTGGGTTGTAATGCCTCTGATACTATTACAATTAGTCAACCTGCACAGCCGGTTGCTGCCTTCATGACTGGCAACACAGTAAGTTGTACAGATAGTACTGATGGTGTAATTACGATTAATTCAGTGGCAGGCGGTACAGCCCCGTACTTGTACTCTTATTCAGTTGTAGGGCCTTACGGTTCGGATGCCATCTTAAGCCAAGGTTTAGG
>CAJQQM010000145.1 GCA_905480485.1 uncultured Aureispira sp. | reverse complement strand
AGCAACTGTAGCAAAGGATTCTCTAGGTATAGCGTTTCGCAAAGAACCGCCATCAACATTTGCCAGACGAAGATCAAATTTTTGTGCAGCTTCGTACAAAAAACGATTCATTAGTTTGTTGGCATTGGCAAGTCCTAAGTGTATTTCCATACCCGAATGCCCTCCTTTTAGCCCTCTTAAAGATATTTTGATGCCGGTGTAGTCATCTGTGCATTTTTCTTCTTGATATTGGCCGCTAGCGGTCACATCTACGCCTCCTGCACATCCAATGGTTAATTCGTCATCGTCCTCCGTATCAAGATTCAACAAGATAGTTCCTTCTAGTAATCCCCCAACCAGGCCTAAAGCACCCGTCATGCCGGTCTCTTCGTCGATGGTTAAAAGGGCTTCGATAGCAGGATGAGGAATATCCTTCGATTCTAACAAGGCGAGGATAGTAGCTACTCCTATACCATTGTCGGCGCCAAGTGTGGTGCCATCTGCCCGTACCCAATCATCCTCCACTAGCATCTTTATACCCTCTGTATCAAAGTCAAAAACAGTATCTGCATTTTTTTGGTGCACCATATCCAAGTGGCTTTGTATTACGATAGTTTGGCGGTTTTCCATGCCTGCAGTAGCTGGTTTTTTGATGATAACATTTCCAACTGTATCTACTGTTGTTTCCAAGCCTAAATTTTCTCCAAAATTTTTGGCAAAGGCAATGACGCGTGCTTCTTTTTTTGAGGCTCTAGGTACGGCATTCAAGGCGGCAAAATTTTTCCATAATGCTTTCGGGGCTAAATCTTTTACTTCCATAGCTTTGTGATGAATCTTATCTAATTTTATAAATTTAATAAACCATTTTTTCTTAATTCCTGCCAAATATACGATTTTTTTATAGCATCGTAGAATGGCCAATCTTCTGCTTTAGTTTCTTTTTTAAGTTGATCCCATTTGATACTATTTTTCGCTTCAATGCAGCTTATCAAACTAAGGATATAAGGCCCTATTTCCAGCTTTATTTCGAGACTAGTTTGTTGTTGTGGCTGTACAAAATGTAGCAAAGACTTGCCTGGCCCTATTTGTTCGATATAAACAGGTCCTCCAATCCAACAAAGTTGAGGATTGTGCTTCTGTTTTTGTACGGCTGATTCAAGACAGTTTTGAATAAAGCTAGGCTGGATAGTCGTTGAAGGACAGTCAAAATCAAACCAATAATTTAAATTATAGTCAAGTCCAATTCCGTGCATGAAATTGAACAAAGATATTTTGAGCCCTTCGGAATATAGGGCGTGTTCTGCACCTTGCGGGTCTTGGTGGTAACGATCGTTGTCGGCAAAGCCACCAAAGCTAGGACTCGTATCTTTCACACTGTAAGCCTCCGGATTCATTCCTACGGGGCTGTGTGCGGTCATCGCAAATTGATGCCAAAACGCTGATTGAAGCACTTCTTGTTCAAACAATTGACGAACCATCTCCATGGAATCAATCGTTTCTTGGTCTGATTGGGTCGGAAAGCCGTACATCAGATAAGCATGCACCATAATTCCAGACGAGCTAAAATTATCACAAACGCGCGCAACTTGTTTGACCGTAACCCCTTTTTGCATCAGTTCTAACAAACGGTCGGAAGCAACCTCTAATCCACCTGAAACCGCAATACAACCGGCAGCTTTCAAGAGTCGGCACAAATCGGCACTAAAGGCTTTTTCAAAACGGATGTTCGTCCACCATACCACGGTTAATCCTCGTGCAATGATTTCTAAAGAAACCTCTTTTAATAAAGCAGGAGGGGCTGCTTCGTCTACAAAATGAAAGCCATTTTCACCTGTCTGCTCAATTATTTGCTCTATTCTATCGCAAAGTATCGCTGCTGATATTGGTTCGTACCGCTGTATATAATCCAGGGAAATATCGCAAAATGAACACTTTCCCCAATAGCAACCGTGGGCTAAAGTTAGTTTGTTCCATCGTCCATCTGACCATAATCGATGCATGGGATTTACTACCTCTATTACCGATAAATAGGTATCAAGCATTAAGTTGCTGTAGTCCGGGCAACCTACTTCTCGTTGAGGAATATCTTTTTCTGGATCATTGTCATGAAAACATACCACACCACCCTGAAGACTAAAAACTCTTTTTAGCTGATGAAGTGGACGTTTCCCGTCAAGATACTCCAACAAGTTTTTTAAGGGAGCTTCTCCATCGTCTAGGGCGATATAATCGACATAGTTAAATAAGCGTTCTTCGCTCAAACTTCGAAGTTCGGTATTGGCATATCCCCCTCCAAGTACAATAGCTAGCGCAGGGTAATTTTCTTTAATAAACTGACCACATTTTAAGGCCGCAAATAAGTTGCCCGGAAATGGAACGCTTAAACAAACAACAGTAGGCGCCTCCGCTTCGATTAGCTGTTCTAATAGTTGGCACATGATATCAGAGATAAGGCTGTTTTCAGTTTCGAGGGCAGTTTCCAAAGGGTCGAATTCATTGGCTGACCTACTAAGTCGCTCAGCATAACGACTAAATCCAAAATATTCATCGAGGGTTTGACGAATTAAATCACCTATATCTTCGAGATACAAAGTAGCCAAATGTCGTGCTTTATCGTGAATACCCATTGTTCCAAAAGCCCATTCAATATTATCAAGTTGTGCAAATCTATGCGCCTCAGGTAAGTAGTGCCGACTGCAAATTTGGTGAGCGAGTGTAGGGTTTTTGTTTTGTAAAAATCGGATAACAGGCTCGATGGTTTGTTGGTATCGGCTACTCAACAAAAGAATGCGTTGAAGATTTGCGCTAAGTTCGTGTGGATCGTAATGTGTTAGAATGGTATCGAAAACGGTTTCTAATCCCGCTTTACTAAACAACTGAAGGGTTGTCTCTATCCCAAGATCAGCTTGATAGGCATCAACGTTTAGCGTATTAAGATAGCCCTTGAGATAGGCTGTTGCAGGATAAGGAGTGTTAAGCTGCGTAAAGGGGGGTGTAAGCAATAAAATTTTAGACATTTTGGTTGGTTTACCACAAAATAGGAGCAATTATTGAAATAGCCAACGAAATTGATTTTTTTGACTTGAAATTACTTTTTAAAAAACAGGGCAATTATACTGCTGCGCTTCCCATTTTAGGGCATTTCTTTAGAGTCCAATAATTTTGAAAACGCAACTTCTTGTGAAAGAACATTACAAGCGGTTTTAAGGTGTGAGTAGGCCGTAGAATGAACCTTTTAGCAATCATTAATGGCTACACTGTCTGTTTTAGCGCTAGTTGTTGATGTTGTGCAATCAGCAAAATATAGGTTTTGCCCAATCTCTCTAGGGTCGCGGCTAGTTTGTACTTTAACACCGTCAATCGAAACCAACAGAATATAGGCTTCATTAATGTAAAGGACGAAAATCTACTTGGTTTAAGTTTTCAGGAGATTCAGAAAATATCCAATCAAATTTCTATTGATTTTATAGGGGTGTAAGCATAAAATTATTGTATTGCACAGTAATCTATCGGTGTAGTTCATAGAAAGCTTAGACATTTCATTTAACATTTAATGAACTCCTATTATTTCGAGCAGTCCCCCAGAAAAAGTTTC
>CAJQQM010000144.1 GCA_905480485.1 uncultured Aureispira sp. | reverse complement strand
ATACCCAATCCATGCATCTGCTGCATCGAAATTGATCGTTATAGAAGACGCTGAAGCAACGCCTATTACCACCGAACCCAAAGCTGCCTCGTTGGCAGGGTTTCCATTGCGACCGATTATGGCAAAACCATATTGAACAATAAGTCCTGAAGTTAATTCAGAAGCTAATGCTGAGACCGTAAAAGAACCTGAAGCAGGTAAATCAAAAGTTTTGGCGCCGGCAAAAGCGTCTTGATAGCCATTGTTTGGATCGAGTGCTTTTATAAAAAACTTAGCTTCATAATTAGAATCAAGAGTATTGGAAAGAACGTCTCCCGTAAAACTTAAATCTTGTCCATTGAAAGCGGAATCTGATTCTACAAAGGTAGAAGCTTCCATTTGTTTATTCCCAACTTGGTTGGCCGTATCAATCCAATAAACATCGCCAGGATTGTCGGCGTAAGTGTTATAATTAGGCTGTAGAGTAAGTGTATTCGATGCCGAATCTGGGGTAGATTTTAGGTCTGCAACGCCCCAAGAAGACCCAAATTGGTATCCTCCACCGTTAGCAGGTAGTTCAAATACGTTCATATAACCGATCCAATTGTCGCCGGTGTTGAAAACAATGTTGTTTTGACTTTGAGCTGAAAAGACTAAAAGCAAACTCAAAAAAGAAGTGATTGTAAATTTCATAACAAGATTTTTTGATTAAATATTAAGTACTGATGCGTGGATTCTTATTAATATTAAGAAAAAACATCAACAATCAAAAATAATAATGGTAAAATTTACAATAAGCCCCTTGTTTACATCTTAAAACTATAAAATTCCTTCTCTACCATGGCTTTAAACTTGCTTGAATCGAAAGAATACAAAGCAGCTGGACGGTGCTTAACATTTTGTTGCTTTTCGTTAAGTTTAATTAAGGGTATCGATTTAATTTTTTTCCTAAAGTTGGCTTTGTCCATTTCTATATCAAAGGCATATTCATAGAGTTGTTGCATCTCATTGAGCGTAAATTTTTCAGGTAATAACTCAAAACAAACAGGGTGGGACGAAAGTTTTTGCTGCAAAACCTTGAAAGTTGACGAAACGATAAGATTATGATCGAAAGCAAGTTTGTCTAATTCGTGTATCGGTACCCACCGAACCTCCTCAGCCCAAGAAGAGGCTTCAGCATGTAATTCGTCTAATTTGACCAATGCCAAATAAGCAGCCGTAATGACCCTACCTTGTGGATGTCGATCCGGTGCTCCGAATGTTTGGGCTTGATGCAATTCGATGTTATCTAGGTTAGTGAGGTCTTTTAGGATTCGACGAGCAGCATCTGGTAAATCCTCATCGGGATAAACTAAGTCTCCAGGAATGGCCCAATCATTCAAAAAGGGCTGCATTGCACGTTTGATCAACAAAACTTTAATTTCACCATCTTGATACCCGAAAATGACGCAATCTAAAGAAAAAGAGTAAGAAAAAAATTGTTCAAATTCTATCTTATACATAGTAAATTATGCTATTAATTAACTTATTCTGAAAGACTAATAAATTACAACAAATGTTAAATGGTTGTTGCACAAGTTAAAAATAATAGAATTTTTCAATAAAGAAAAATTAAATAATTGTAAATCATTAATTTATAAAATCGAAAAAACACGCTTTTTCAAAAAACATGAAATAATCATCCTACCTGTTAACATTAAAATAGCAGCTAATAATGCCTTAGTCACACTGATCAATTTCCAATATCAAGTATATAAAAGACAAATAATTTTAAAATCTTAAAAAAAATGACTTACTTAGGGTACTTTGTACAAAAAGCATCTTTTCATTCCAATAAAAATTGACAAGTATGAATCACAGTTTTTCAAGCATCGATTATATTATATTTGTTTTGTATGCCCTTGTCATTTTGGGGGTTGGATTGTATGTATCTAGCAATAAGAATGGAGAAGAAAAAAGTGCCGAAGACTACTTTTTGGCAGGAAAATCACTTCCTTGGTGGGCGATTGGTGCCTCTCTAATTGCTGCCAATATTTCTGCGGAACAATTTATAGGAATGTCTGGTTCTGGCTTTGCACTTGGTTTAGCAATTGCTTCCTATGAATGGATGGCTGCTATTACCTTGATTATTGTTGGAAAGTATTTTTTACCTATTTTCATAGAAAAAGAAATTTATACCATTCCTGAATTCGTTGAAAAACGCTTTTCGACGACCCTCAAAACAATTTTGGCTGTATTTTGGATTGCTTTATATGTTTTTGTCAACTTAGCCTCTGTATTATACCTAGGGGCCCTTGCACTCGAGGGGATTATGGGTATACCTATGATGTATGGTGTTTTGGGTTTAGCGCTTTTTGCTGCAGCTTACTCGCTTTACGGAGGGCTTTCGGCGGTGGCTTGGACAGATGTTATACAAGTTATCATTCTCATTTTGGGTGGTTTTGTTACCACTTGGATCGCACTCGATATTGTCTCTGATGGTCAAGGTTTTTGGGCGGGACTCAATCAAATATATCAACAAGCCCCTGATCGATTTGTAATGATACTAGACGCTTCTAATCCTGAATACAAAAACTTACCTGGATTGGGTGTACTGATTGGGGGTATGTGGGTGGCTAATTTGTATTATTGGGGCTTTAATCAATATATTATTCAACGTACCCTTGCGGCCAAATCCTTAGAAGAATCACAAAAAGGTATTCTGTTTGCAGCATTTTTAAAATTAATTATACCAATTATTGTGGTCATCCCAGGCATTGCAGCTTATGTGATTGTTAACGACCCTCAGATAATTGGAAAACTTAGTCTTTCGGCCCAAGCAGCAATTCCTTCTGCTGAAACAGCCGATAAGGCTTATCCATGGTTACTTCAATTTTTGCCAACGGGCCTCAAGGGGCTTGCATTTGCTGCCCTGACGGCTGCTATTGTTTCTTCTTTAGCGTCGATGCTTAATTCGACAGCCACTATATTTACAATGGATATTTACAAACAATACATAAATCCAAGCGCCAACGATCGAAAAACCGTTAATACGGGAAGAATGGCGGCACTAGTTGCCCTGATTATTGCCGCTGTTATGGCACCTCTGTTGGGTGGAATTGATCAGGCATTCCAATTTATCCAAGAATATACCGGCGTCGTTAGTCCGGGTATTTTAGCGGTATTTATGATGGGATTATTTTGGAAAAAAACAAGCAACAAAGGCGCTATATTTGGAGCTTTGTGCTCGATACCCATTGCCATGTATTTCAAAGTAGCTCCAAAAGGTTGGTCACAACATGCTTTTTTTGTTGATATTCCATTTTTAGACCAAATGGGTTACACTGCCCTACTGACTGCCCTAGTAATAGGAATTGTGAGTTATCAACAAACTAAAGGTGCAGCCGACCCGAAGGCCATTCAATATGATTCAAATACTTTTGCGACCTCTACAGTTTTTAATATAGGTGCATTTGCTATCATGCTAATTTTGGTGGCGCTTTATGCATTTTTCTGGTCTTAAATAATCTGAAACTAATTTCGTTTAAATTTGTCTGACTTTTAGCTATTAAAATTACTGTATTCAATATAAATAGTATTTACAGATAATTTTACTTATATTCAGTAAAATATAAATTATGGCAAATCGGGATAATATAGAGCGTAGTTACCAATCAAAAAGCGCTGTCAACAACAATGTGCATAAAAAGACTACGTCAAGCACTAAACAGCACGATAATAGCGCCGAGGCAATACAAATGAGACAATTTCAAGCCAATATTGAAAATAACAATGAAAATGTTCAACGAATGGCCTACGACCAAGCTGTGCACCAAAACGAAAGCTTGCAATTACAAGAAGACAAGCAAGCGTCAAGCAAAAATAAAACAGGCCTTCCTGACCCACTCAAAACAGGTATGGAAAATTTATCAGGGATGTCCATGGATGATGTTCGTGTACACAGAAATTCCGATAAACCGGCAGAACTACAAGCACATGCTTATGCCCAAGGAAATCAGATACATTTAGGCCCTGGGCAAGAAGAACATCTACCCCACGAATTAGGCCATGTTGTTCAACAAAAACAAGGAAGAGTACAACCTACCCTCCAAAAAAAGGGACAAATTCCCATTAATGATAATAAAGGCTTGGAAAAAGAAGCGGATGTACTGGGGTCAAAGGCACTACAAACAAGCAATAATGAACCAACCGTTCAGAAGATGAACAAAACTGCTAATCAACCGGTTGTTCAACGGCATCTATTTTCTTTTTTGGGTCTAGGTAAGCAGAAAGAACCTGAATTCGTACCCGAATCAGATACGACTGCTTTTACAGAAAAAAAGGGTGAAAAAATTATAAAATCGATGACCGACGCTTACCAGATGGTACAAAATGCATCATCTAAAGTCGACAAGACTGATAAGCGTTACCAAAAATACATGGATGCAGGTACCGAAGATACAGCAAACATAGACAAGAGAGTTCAGCACGTAAAAAGTGGATTCGACAAGGTTCAAAAATGTCTGGAAGAAGACACAGTTACGTTTAAGGAATATGCCATTAATGACGGCGAAGAAGATTCTACTTATGCCTACGTTATCCCATCTAATCAAGACAAAACTATTTATTTAGGGGGCGCCTATTGGGATGCAAAGGGCAAAGGATACGATTCGAAAGCAGGAACTGTTATTCATGAATTGACGCACGAATTGCACGCTACAGACGACCACGAATATGGACGAGAAGAAAGCAAACGACTAGCCAAAGAAGACCCTAAAAAGGCTACAACAAATGCAGACAATTATGAACACTTCGCCGAAAAAGCCTAAAAATAATGACTTTATTGAGCGCCTTTTTATTTTTCTTTATTGTTCCATCTGAAACCAACACAACTATGTTTTTTTTTCAAAAAACGCCTAAAAATATTTCCATTAATATCCAATCCAATAAATCAAGCTATCAGATAGGTGATACCATTAAAATCAAGGTTGAGTTGACAAATCAAGCGAAATGCAAACAAAAATTTTGCACCTATATGACCCCTTTTGAAGGCTTTAAAGCTAATATTTTTAGTTGCATTCATCAAGATGACGGCACCTTAGACTATCAAGGAAAAATGGTTAAACGGTCAAAACCCTCTAAAAAGGATTTTACAAAGATAAATGCCTCCCAAACCTTAACGACCAACATTATTTTAAATGAGGCCTACCCTATCACTAAATTAGGGCAATATAGCCTTCAATTCAAAGGTCATTCCATCAATGGATTACCTGATTCTAATATTCTACAGTTTATTGTTGAATAATATTTTTTGTTGGGATTTTTATTAAATTATCCCCTTTATCTATTGAAACGAAAGTGCAATTCTTACTAAGGCTGATTAGTTCAAACAGCTTTAGAGAGTTGGTTTATTAAACTAAACTTATCGGTTATGCCTACAAAAATTCCGCATCCTCCTCGAAAATTAGTTACTGGCAATTTACATCAAATGAATGGAGGCAAAATAATGGACCGTTTAATTGCCGTAACAAAAGACTTTCGCCCTATTCTGGAATTAAAAGTACTTAATATTCAGTTGTATGTCATCAATGATGTTGATTTAGCAAAAGAAGTCTACGATGATCATTTTTATGATAAATTTATTGATAAACCAGTAGAACACTTGCGTTCAGTAGCAGGTGATGGCCTATTTACGGCTTATACAGAAGAAGAAAACTGGACAAAAGCGCATCGAATACTCACGCCTGCCTTTGGACATGAGGCAATTGCTAATTATGTTCCTATGATGCTCGATAATGTTCAAAAGCTGCTTGATAGATGGGCCAAAAACGGCATTAATATCGATGTATGTGAAGATATGACTCGACTTACTTTTGAGGTAATTGGGGTCTGCGGATTTGATTACAGTTTTGGATGCTTTGATAACGAGGAACAGCATCCTTTTGTGGAGGCGATGGTTTTTGCCATTGAAGAATGTGTGAGGCGGGCAAGAACAGCTCCCTTTTTATTGCCCTTACGATTCAAGAAAAATAAATTATTCAATCAATACGTTGATTATATGAATGATTTATTAGATAATGTAATCCAAAAAAGACGCTCGAACCCTCAGGACTACAGTGACAAAATTGATTTATTAAATTTGATGCTGCAGTCAACAGATAAATTAAGTGGCACAGGTCTGACTGACGAAAATATTCGACATCAGATTGTTACATTTATGGTTGCGGGCCATGAAACAACAAGTGCATTATTATCTTTTGCCTTGTATAGTCTTACAGAAAACAAAACAATTTTGAAGCGCGCATATGCAGAGGTAGATGCTTTTTTTGCAAATGGTTCGGAGCGAATAATCAGCCATGAAGATTTTATGCAATTTGAATACCTTCGACAAATTTTGATGGAAACCCTTCGATTGTATCCTCCCTTAGCGCTCTTTACTCGATACGCTAAAGAGGACCGTTTTATCGGCAAAGAAAAATACCCTATTAAAGCAAATACCGCTATTATAATGATGGCCTATCACTTACACAGAGACCCAAAACACTGGGGACCTACTCCAGAAACATTCGACCCTGAACACTTTAGTAAAGAGGCCTTTAGAAAAAGAGACAGAGACGCTTTCAAAGCCTTTGGCCATGGTTTAAGAAGTTGCATAGGCCAACATTTTGCGATGCTAGAAGCCGTTGTTACTTTAGCCAAAATCCTTCAAAATTTTGAATTTACATATTCAGGTCCCTACAACTTATCCTATGCTGAAAGTGTGACACTAAGACCTGAAAATTTTAAATTAGACTTTAAAAGAAGAAAACAGCCTTCTTGAAACAACACTAATTTAGCTACTTGAACATTATTTATCTTCTTTATCTACCAGTTTCAATAGACGCTTTTAATTTTTGCGCTAATTATAAAACATTTAATAGTTCTAGTGGTTTAGTTGATGTATTTTGTAATCAAGACATGAACAATGGACCCAAGAAAAACGCGCATTCACATTGTCGGAGCTGGAATCAGTGGACTAATTGCTGCCAAAACACTAGAAGAAAATGGCTTTGCCCCAACCCTACTAGAGGCAAGTGATCGAGCAGGCGGACGATTAAAAACAGATATTGTTCAAGGATATCAACTCGATCGTGGTTTTCAGGTACTGTTATCTAATTATGAAGCAGCTCAAAAGCATCTTGATTTCGAGGCTTTAAATTTGCAAGCCTTCAAGGCAGGTGCTTGTATTTTCAAAAAACAAAAACCGGTTTATTTTGGGGATCCTCTACGGGATATTTCATTGCTTTGGTCAACTGCGACAGCAGGTGTAGGAAGCATATCTGATAAACTCAAAATCTTTAAGCTTCATCGATATTTGAATAAAAAAACGGTAGAGGCTATCTTCCAATCTCCGGAACAAAAAACCATCGACTACCTGCATCAATTTGGCTTTTCTTCCAAAATTATCCACTACTTTTTTCGACCTTTTTTTAGTGGTATTTTTTTAGAGAATGACTTACACAGCTCGAGCCGAATGTTTGAATTTGTTTTTAAAATGTTTGGCGAAGGCAAGGCCCTATTGCCCAAAGCAGGAATAGAGTCGATTCCACAACAGCTTGTAAAGCAATTACACAAAAGTGAATTTAAATGGAATTGCCGAGTGAAAGATGTCAATAGTCGAATAATTACCTTAGATTCAGGAAAAAAAATAGACAGTGATTATACCATAATTGCAACAGATGCAACAGGGCTGTTAGCCGATGTCTCTGTAGAAGCGTCTTGGAATAGTTGTCAATGTATGTATTTAATTTGTCCTAATCGCCGTATAGATAAGGCATTTATCGGACTAATTCCGCAAGAAAAAAGTCTTATCAATAATATATTTTACCACAATAGCTTAGCCACGGCTCAATCAGGTGCCGCACAGTTGTTGTCGGTAACTATTGTTAAGAAACACAAGCTTGGGCAAGATGAATTATTGAAGCATGTACAGCAAACGCTGAAAGAATTCTGTGGTATCAAAGAAACGCACTTTCTAAAAATGTATAACATCAACAAGGCATTACCCAAGCTAAATCAATTAAAATACAATCAAAACCTCAGTCATTTCAAGCACAATCAGCATATCTTTTTAGCAGGGGATACACAACTTAATGCGTCTTTAAATGCTGCTATGATGAGTGGTGAAATGGCTGCCAATGCACTTATAAACAGTATTTAATCTATCAATTATATCAAAAAAGGGCCGATATTCATCGGCCCATTCTCGTAACTATAGGATTCAAAGTATCTGATTTGAATTATCGTTTGATGATTACTTTACGTGTCAATACAAAATCACCAACATTAAATCGAATATAATAAAGGCCTGAAGGCATTTCATATATAGCGATAGATTGGTACTGCTTGGGTTCTTCGATGCGGTTAATTATTTGACCCAAATGATTGTAGAGCAACAAACTAGAACCTTTCGGCAAGGCTTGATTGAAGCGAATATTAAACTGCCCACTGTTTGGGCTTGGATATACCTTCATATTCAAGGCATTCAGATCAGTTTCAAAATCTATAAGTTCCTCTGATAAAACTTGAACCTGTGTACTATCTTTCCATCCAATTAATTGATCAACATCTACACTAGGACGAGCCTGTGGAGGGCATTTTCTACCTTGGCCTCTTATGGCAAAATTAAAATTACTTTCATCACAATCATCATTTTGAATCCACACCCTTGCTTGACGATTACCTAAACTAGAAGGATCAAACAAAATATGGATTGTTTCGGATTGCCCAGGTGCAATTGTATTACTACTTGGCTGCTGTATAATGGAGAAATCACTGCTCGCAGTACCCGAAATAAACACTACTGGGTTTTGTAGTAGATTAAGTGGTGCATTTCCTACATTTTTTATTTCAAAAACCCTTAAAATTGAACTGTTACAAATACTCGTACGGCCAAAGAAGGTATGATTACTAAAAGATGTACGGTTGGAATTATCTGGTATATTCGTTGAATTACCAACTAACTGTATCTCGGGACTTCTAACTGTTATTAACTGCTGACAAGTACTGCTATTCCCCTGAGCATCCGTAGCTGTCCAAATTACAGTTGAAACCCCTCGTTTAAAAGTGAAGTTGTTCTGAAGATTATTACTAACTGTTACAGGTCCTGAACAAGCATCTATTGCTGTAGGAGGTGTTAAGCTAAGGACAACGGGTAAACAAATCGCATCAACAATGGTATCCGCAGCACAACTAATACTAGGAGGATATACATCTATAGTATTTAACTGAAAACTGCAGTTTGCCGTATTCGAAGAAGCGTCTATGGCAGTAATCGTAACAGTTGTTGTGGTAGCCGAACTAATGGTACTACCTGCTGCCGGCACTTGGTTTAAAGTTAATTGTCCACAATTGTCAGATTTTAATACAAAATTAGTATAATCCGGAACAAGGACCGAACAGCTTGCGTCTAAATAGAGTGTTTGATTAGATATACACGTAATTGACGGAGCAATTAAATCATTTTTAATTAAATTGAAATTACAATTTGTTTTATTACCGTACTGATCACTAACAATTATAACAACGGCAAGTGAACCTGCACCAGAAAGGGACGTTCCAGCTACCGGCACTTGAATCATACTGACAGGACCACAGTTATCGGATGCATTAATTTGACTCGTATAATCGGGCATTATAGCTAAACAATTAGCATCTAAGTTGATGGATTGATTTCCTAAGCAATTAACAACGGGTGCAGTGGCATCAAGAACTATAATTTGTTGCTGACATATAGCAGTATTTCCTACATCATCTGTTGCCGTCCAAGTAACAGTTGTAGTACCAACATTAAAGTTGGTGGGGGCATCATTCGACAAGGTTGCATTACCACAATTGTCAGACGCTGATGGGCCCGGTATCGCCCCAACATAGGTACATCCCGAATTAACATATACAATAGCATCCGCAGCACAACTTATCGTAGGGGCTACAAAATCTTGTACTTCTACAATTTGATTACATGCCTGCGTGTTTCCTGAGTTATCGGTCAACGTCCAGGTAATCACAGAAGTTCCGGAGGGATATACGAAAGGTGCATTATTAACTAAAGAAGCGATACTACAATTATCATTAATATTGGCGGGATAGCCAATTGCCCCAAGATATGAACAACCAAAGTTAGGTTGTACATAAAAATCGGCAGGACATGTCATTTGTGGACTCGAGGTATCGCGAACTACCACCTCTTGCATACAAGTAGCCATATTTCCAGAATTATCCTTAACCGTCCAAAGTACGTTTGTTGTATCAAGGTCAAAATTAGCTGGGGCATTATTAAATAAGGAATCGATTGAACAGTTTTCAACCACTAGTGCTTGCCCTATTGCACCCGCAAAAGTACAGGCAATATTCGTTTCTACAGAAATTGCTGTGGGACAAGTAATTAGTGGTGCAATTAAATCCTCGACAGTAACAACTGCTGTACAAAGACTAGAGTTTCCATGAATATCTTTAACCGTCATACCAATATTATTAGGCCCTAGATGGCTACAATCGAAATTATTTTCAGTTAAGGTATAATTTAAGATGGTACAATTATCAAATGAATTATTGTTGAGTTGGCTAGCAGATAATGTTGCTAGGCCATTGGCGTCTAATTGTATACTAACTGATTGGCAAATAGCTACAGGTGCTATTGCATCGATGACCACAACTGCTGTAGTACAAGAATCGGAGTTATTGGTATTGTCGGTCACCGTTAAGGTAACGATATTGGTATCAATATCTGAACAATCGAAAGTAGTTTGACTAATAGACAAACTTACCGCACCACCGTAATCAAAAGAACCATTATCGATAGCAGCCGGCTGTAGCAATGCTTGTCCGGATGAATCGAGGAAAATATCGATAGATGCTACACAAAGTGCCGTGGGGGCAAAGGTATCTAGAACGGTAACCGTTGCGGTACAAGAGTCTATATTTCCAGCGCCATCACTGGCAAAAAGTGTAAAAAGATTGGTGCCAATATTGGTTGAATCGAGCGTTGTAATATTAGGAGACATGGTTAAGGTCGGCGTACCACAGGCATCTGTCGAACCTCCATCAATTACGGCCGGTGAAATCAAAGCTAAGCCGTTGGCATCAAGATAAATTGTTGTATCCGTACAGACAACAACAGGGATTGTATTATCGACAACTGTAACGACTGCTGTACAGGAACTTGAATTACCATTTGCATCGGTGACTGTCAAGGTTACATTGTTAGGACCAACATCTGAACAGTCAAAAAATGCAGGATTCGCGACATATTGACTAATTCCGCAAGAATCATTCGAGCCATTATCAATATCTAATCCACTAATAACTGCCTGACCGTTGGTATCGAGTTGTATGGATATATTTTTACATTCGGCATTCGGGGCCGTGACATCGCTAACCGTAACTATAGAAGAACAGGTAGTTTGATTGCCATTATTGTCGATTACGGTCACCGTAATCACATTTGGTCCTATATCTGCACAAGTAAAGGTGGTCTGATTGGCTGTAATAGACGCAATACCGCAGGGGTCTGTACTTGCTGTTGCCAAACTTGCTGCATTAATTGTTACAACACCATTAGGATTTAAACCAACATTAAGATTGTTACAAACAGCCTGTGGCGAAGCATTATCGACGACTGTAACAATTGCATCACAAGTACTAGAGTTACCATTAACATCGGTTACCGTCAGACTAACGGTGTTCGTACCTATGTTGGAACAATCAAAAGAATTTATATTAATTTGTAATTGATTAATAGAACAATTATCGGATGAACCGCCATCTATCTCTGAGGCCGTTAAGGTATAGGTTCCATTAGAATTTAGAGATACGGTTATATTTTGACAGACGGCAACAGGGGCTACCGTATCAATTATCGTTACAAGGGCCTGACAAGTATCTGCATTGCCTAAACTATCCGTAGCCGTTAATATCACTAAATTATTACCCACATCTGCACAAGTAAACGTACTTTGGGATATACTCAAATTGGCCACATAACAATCATCAGTTGTTCCATTATCAATATCGGTAGCAGAAATAGTAATAGATCCTGAAGGCGGTAAATATAAACTTAAATTTTGACAGACTACGGTAGGCGGAGTATTATCAAGACCAATAGTAACTTCATCCGCATTACTTGGGCACACACCGTTACTAATCGTCCATCTAAATATATTATTTCCATTACCTAAATTTGAGACCTGCGTAACAGGGTTGTTAGGGTTTGCTATCGTTCCCGAACCACTAATTAATGTCCAAGTTCCCGTACCAAAGCTTGGCGTATTTGCAGAAAGCGTCGTGGTTAATAAAGGAGTACAAACTATTTGATCTGAACCTGCATTTGCAGTAGAAGGTGTCTGATCGACCTGTACATTTAAGGTCCGGATAGGCCCGTCATAACAGCCATTGGTTCCATATACTGAAATTGTACCGGTTCCTGCACTAGGCCAATTGATCGATACCGATGTTGAAGACGGTGTATTGACAATTGTTCCTCCTGTTACCGACCACACAATACTAGTTGCACCTGTCGGAATAGGGACTGAATAAAGCGCATTATCACCATTACAAACTACAGTAGTTCCAGTTATTGCGTTAGGTTGTAAAGGAGTTGGTGGATCGCTTACAGTTATTGTAAAGGTACAGGTATCTGAGTTGCCATAGTTATCTGTAGCTACATATACATTGGTTGTAACTCCAACCGGGAACGTTGATCCAGAAGCCAAACCAGAAATTTGAGTGGAACTAACACTACCACAGTTATCACTCGATGTAGGCAGGCTATAGTTTACGACTTGTGGCCCACAGTCAGGAAACTCATTTACGACAAGTACATCTCCAGGACATACAATAGAGGGAGCTATTAGGTCGGTTAGGGTTACATCAAATGTACAAGTGTCTGTATTTCCCGCTACATCTGTTATCACATATACATTGGTAGTGGTACCAATCGGAAAGGTTCCTCCATTGGCAATGCCTTGTATTTGGTTAATGCTAGATCCTGAACAGTTATCGCTAAAAGCTGGAGATTGCCAAGTAACCACTCCTGTACAAGAACCGGCACCAATCTCCTGGCTGATATCGGAGGGGCAGAAACTAAAGGTAGGTGGTATATCATCAATCACGGTTACTAAAAAAGTACATTGTACTAAATTACCACTCGTATCCTGCGCCTGCCATGTAACAGCAGAAGTACCCACTGGGAAAAATCCTCCTGAGGGTATTCCTGTAGTTTGTTGTATAGATGCTCCCGAACAATTATCAATGACGGTTGCATTAGGGTACACAAAAGTAACACCACAGGAATCAGACGCGGAACTGAGCGTTGTGTCACTCAAGCAATTAATAATCGGTAACTCCACATCGTCTACTACGATAGGAATCGTACATGTAGCCAAATTACCTTCCCCATCCGTAACTGTAAAAACTACTGTTGTTAATCCGACAGGGAACAAAGAACCGCTACTTAAACCACTAGTTTGGACAATGGTCGCAGCACAATTATCTGTAAATGTAGGGGTAGCAAATGTTACAATTGCGCCACATTGTCCAGGATCATTATCCACTTGCTGTCCAAGTGGACAATTAGTTATAACTGGGCTTTCGTCGTCAATTACACTTACTAACTGATCACAAGAGGCCGTATTGCCATTGTTATCCGCTACTACCCAGGTAACGGTTGTAGTCCCCACGGGAAATGTATAAGTTGATGGATCAATAGTAATCCCAGCTACCTGCGCGATAACTGAAGTAACCGTACAATTATCTGAAGTAATTGGTGTACCAAGCGTAACCGTTGTTGAACAATCTCCTGAACCGTTATCAGAAGATGAAGCGTTGACATTTGAAGGACAGGTTATCGTCGGATCAATATTGTCGTCAACAATTATCGTGATTGTATTACTGATCACTGCATTACTAAAATCTGCAGTACATTCAACACTTGCCAATCTTCGGAATAAAGTAGATTGGGCAAGAACCGGTGGATCATAGGTGGTGGCAGTTGCTCCGGGTATATCTGTCCATGTAGTACCTCCATCCGTTGATTGCTGCCATTGGTAAGCTAAAATTCCAGTTTGACCGCTAGCTACAGAAATACTCGTCAATATACCCGGATCTGCTCCAATACAGATGTTTTGATTAGCAGCTATTGTACCCGCAACAGTAGGTTCGGTACAACAGGCCTCTACAACGACGACGACCGATGTACTTAAATTGGCAACACAAGTAGGCGCATTGACATATTGAGCACTGACTAAGGTATAAACAAAGTTGCCTATAACAGTAGAGGATTGCGTGATAGTGAAAGATGAATTGGCTAAAACGACTATCGTGTTGGTAACTCCATTTATTTCATACGTAACCTCCATGTCAAAGGCCGTAGGATTGGTTATTACTACAGGTTGCCCAGGACCATCTTGACATATAGTATCCCCACCTGTGATAATTGGATCCGGTATTAATTTTACAACAGCTGTGGTCGTAAATTCATTTATACAACCGTTAGGGTAACTTACAATCAACGAATAATCTCCATTTGCAAGCCCCGAAGCATTGGAGACAATTGGGTTCTGTTGACTACTCGAAAAACTATTAGGCCCTGTCCAAGCAACATTTGCTCCATTGGTAAATGTTAATGTAAAATCAATTAAACTTCCTACATCACCACCAGCATTATCAGTTGCATATAAAGTCCAATTCCCATCGGCATTACCGGTGAGTGCTGAAAACGGATTTTCTGGTATATAACTATTGGTGAATGGTGCATCTGCTGATGTTATGGAAGAAATATTTGTACTTCCCGAAGCAGATAAAATGGTATTGGTAAAATTAACTCCACCTCCACCTCTTCTGTTGACCACAATAATACTCGAACCATCAGGAGCAACAAGATAAATGATTAAATCTCCGACAAAAGTATGATTGATGTTAAATTTAATATTGTCTAAATCACTGGCTGCAACAGATGAATTGTCAACTTTCAAATTCATAAAGCCAATACCAGGAGTAGTATTCCCTCCATTACCTGTTAAATCTCCGATTGCAACAGGATTCCCAATATAGGGAACAATTATAGAAGGATCAATCGCCGAACTAAATAACTCTAAATTATTTCCTTCGCATACAGGTCCATTATTGGATACAACATAGTTCTGTAAATTGGAGCAGCCTTCATTAATATTCAGGTAAAATGAACCCTGTTGCTGACTACTAGCTCCATAGCTATACACCCTAACGGTGTAGCTATTTCCTACAGTCAAATTATTTAAGGCATAATATTCTTCAACGCCATTTGCTCCTACATCTACACAGGCAAGCTCCGTTAAGCTTCCACATAGGCCATCATATACAATAAATTTAGGGTCGAAAGTACCAAAGGGCAAAACATGAACGTCCATTACTTCAGCGCTAGCTACAAAGGTAAACCATACGTCATCGTCGGCTGTTCCTGTACCAAAAAAGTTAGAACATACCGCTTCTACAGAAGCAGTGGCGCAAGCCGTTGTACCCATAAAGTTAACGCCTAAAGGTACAGGGACAGCAGTGGCACATTCATCGTTCAGTGGTGTTGTACCAATTATTGTCATGGTTGAATTAGATGTTTTAGGATTGACATCGGTACAACTTAGGGAACTGTTCAACACTACATACACATCATCCATATTTTGTGGACTATTCACTGTATAGGTTGCTGAACTACCTGTTTGTACAAGCACGCCATTTAAATACCAATCATACAAAGGACTTGTACCTCCATTTATAGCAGATGCAGTATAGGTAATTGGACTGGCAGCCACTCCACAAAATACAGGATTGGGTGATGAAACAACGGTAACATCTACCATTGCAGGTTGATTGAGTACAACAACAGCGCTGTCTTCTACTCCCCAACAATTTCCATTGTACGCTCTAAAATAATAGGTTCCGGAGCTATTGACTATTTCTGAACTTGATAGATTGGCAGTGCTTGTATCTCCGCTAGTTGTTCCTTGAAAATAGATTGTTCCACCAGCACCTCCGTTGGCAAAAATAGAAGCTGAATTAGAACAAAAAGTTCCACCACCACCTACCGTAACTGGATCGGGGGAAGGATTTACTGTCACCACCACATCGTCCGAAGCCGAACAACCATTTAAACTGGCTGTAAGGGTATAGGTAATCGTACTAGAAGGACTGGCAATAGGATTAGAAATATTTGTTGCACTTAAACCAGTTGAGGGGGACCAAGAAAAACTAAGCTGTGGTAAGATATTGATGGTGTAATCTTCTGTTTCTCCGTACGAATAAGCAATAGTCGATGCAGGATCTCCGGTTCCTTCTGTGGCTAGAACACGCATCATGGTATATCCTTCTGAAGCTCCTACAGGAACTGTGAAGCTATTAGAATAAGTCCCAACAGGTAGAAGAGTGCCATTGGTTAGTTGAATCTTTTCATTAGCATCCAGAAAATCTCCATCTCTATTCCAATCAATATAGGCATTAATACCACTAGAATAAGAAGTTCCATTATTATCTGCAGTGGTGACACTAATAGTATATGTTGACCCTATAAATTGATCAATTATGATGGAGGTATTGTCCGTACAAAATGCATCATTTGTAGAAGAGGTAGAAACACCATTCAAGGTAACATTTCCGATATAAGTATCTAAAGATGAATTGGCACAACTACCAGGATAAGAAGGTGCGGCTGCAGGAGTGCCGCCTAAACTTGCAGCACCAATTAATTGAATGCTTTCTCCATCGCATATTGTTGTATCGTTACCTGCCGTTACAGTTGGAACAGGATTCACCGTGATTGTAGCAGATCCAGTCATACTGTAAGAACCTGGGCAGTAATTTGAACTCACATCTGCTTCAACAGTATAGGTACCTTGAGTTGAAATATTAGGGAAAACCAAGCTTGATCCCGTCCCTGCAATGCTTATTCCTGTCGAACTGCCATTCAAAAACAATTCATAATTAAGGCCAACTTGAGAACCGCTTAAAGATATTGAGGTTGCTTGGCCGTCACAAATACTCGCAGTACCCGTAACAGTATAGATAGTTGGTATAGGTTGCACCACAACCGTTACAGCAAAACAACTTGTTGTTTGAGTACAGCTGCTAGTTCCTACTCTTCTTACATAATAGGTCGTAGTGGTTGTTGGAGAAACGGTGATTTGGTTAGCGTTACTTAAAAAACCAGCCCCGCAACTACCAAGATACCATTGAAACAACGCTCCTGAACCATCTGAACCGCCTTGAGCAGTTAAGGTAGTTGATTGACCTAAACAAATAGTGGTCGTCCCACTAACAGAGGTAGGAGCCGTTGCAGGTTGATCGAGGGTAATAGTCGCTGAATTTGATAAAGTGAATGTTCCAGAACAAAATCCTGCTCCACTCAAGGCTTGTACCGTATATGTCCCTGCCTGAGACTGGAGGCCAAATGTGATGTTAGATCCCGTACCTGATATAGGGGATCCAATTGCACTACCATCTAATAAAAGTTGATACGATACATTGACCTGAGATCCCGATATACTTATAGCAGAATTTGAACCCTGACAGAAAGTTCCACCTCCCGTCACAGTATAAGTCAGATTCGGAATTGGTAACACATTCGCGTTTGCAGCAACTAAGTTGGATACACATCCTCCTGAGCCATAATCATAGACTAGTTGCATCTCTAGAAAATCATTCCCACATAAGGTCAAGCCTATAAACCCTGTAAGGTCTTCCGCTGTAAATGTAATACTACCATTAGCGGCCCAAGCATCAATTTGGGCAGCAGTAAGGGGGATACTATTCGTGAGTGTGTTGGTACATTGATCCCCTACTATTCCTGTACCACCTAAGGTTCCTATATTTAGTCCCGTTTCGTCATCAATAGACCATTGTTCTAAATTTGTTGTTGTACCGTCTAAATCGCCTACTGCTCTTAGCGTGAGTGTAGCTGAGGCTGCAATTGCTCCACCCGGAGTACTTGCAAAGGTATAGGTATTTAGTGCCAACATATTCGGATTGGCAATTTGTATTGTTTGATTATAAGTCTGTGTGTTTTGCCCTGCTACTGCTTGCACATAATAGGTAGCTGAAGAGAGTAAATTAGGCGTTGTAAAACTCGCTCCAGTTCCTACTAAATTAATTCCTGCCGGATCATCATACCAATTGTAGGATGCTCCAGAGGGGCCACCCGTTGCAATGAATGTAGCGCCTTGTCCTTCACATATAGTTTGATCTGTTACGGAGGGATCATTTATTGGCGTTACCGTAATCAATTGAGAAGTACATGTTGTTAAATTGTTACAGGTAGAATTGCCAACTCTACGGACAAAATAGGTTGTAGATACTAATGGCGAAACGGTTAGAGAAGCGCCTGTCCCCAAAAGAGCACCACCACCGCATGCGCCAGCATACCATTGATAAATTGCTCCGGAACCATCGCTGCCTCCAGTAGCAGTAAGAATTGTCTGATCCCCACAAGCAATAGTACTCGTACCAGTAATAGCAGTAGGAGCTGTGGGTTCTTGATCAACATTTATGATGGTTGGAACAAGGTTAGAAAAACAAGACTTAGTTTCGTAAGTAAATTCTACCCTTGACTTAGAGGTGAAAGTTTCGGTCCAAAGATCTTGAGGTGCAGTAGTCGATAAATTAAATTGCATACCCAATCGACTAACAGGAGTGACTACACCATCAATTGATATTTCAGGAAAAGAACTATATGAAACTGTATTTGAAGTAGTACGACCTCCTAATATACCAATTATATCCCCCGCGGCAACACTTATACTTACAGGAATAGAACCTGTGTTAGCATTATTTTGAGTTAAATAGAGTATGGTAAAATCGGGTGGATTGCTAGTAGCTGGAAAAGTTGTAGGTGGATTATTAAATTTAACGACCGCTATATTTTGAGTACCCGTACCCGCATCAGGAACATTTAAACTTGTCATCCTGAAATCGCTCGGTGCAACAAAATAGTACCCTCTAGTATTTCCTGAAAATGACGTACCTACAGGCAAAGGATTTACTGTTCCATTAATTGATCCCTGAAGGGCAGCATAATAAGTAGTGGTTGTGCTGAGAATTGGTGTTGTAAAACTAGGTCCAGAACCAACAATATTATTGCTATTACCAGAAGGGTCGTCATACCAAATATACCCTTGACCTGTTCCGCCTCCAGTCGCAGATATATTTGCTGTATTATTTTCACAAATCGTTGTACCTGTTGTTGTCGGAGCAGCAATTGGGTTGACGGTTACCGTAACCGATACACAAGTAGTAGTATTAGAACAGCTAGTATTCCCAACCCGTCTTACGTAGTAAGTGGTAGTAGTACTCGGAGCGATGGTTAAAGAATTTGAAACACTTAATAGTGGTCCTGTTCCACAGCCATCTTGATACCATTCAAAAGTACTGCCCGATCCATCCGAACCACCGATAGCCGTTAGCGTAGTTGGACTACCGCAAGTAATTGTACTAGTACCGGAAATACTTGTAGGAGCAGTAGGAGCCTGATCTAGTGTTATGGTTTGAGATCCAGCTAACACAAACGGTCCATTACAGTATCCTATCCCTCCAAATACACGAATCGTATAGGTACCAGCAAGAGTTTGTGTGCCAAATGAAATCGAACCTCCGGTACCAGGTACAGCAGGATTCGTAGCAACGCCGTCTCTTAATAATTGATAGGCCACGTTAGTTTGTGACCCAGAAATACTTATTACAGTACTAGAACCTGTACAAATATTTCCACCCCCACTAATTGTGTAACTTAGATTAGGTTCGGGTTCAATTATAGCATCTACAGGAATTAAAGAGGAGGAACAGAAATAATAATTTATTTTACCGTTAAAGGTCCTATCTACAATATTACTGGCAAAGGTACCACACAAACCAGTACCTGCATTTAAGGTTAAGTAGCTGTCAGAATAGGTATTAGATCCATTCGTATATTGTGCGCTATAATTTAAATAAATTCCATAAGTTGTATTCGCATTCAAACTAAGTATATCTACGGGCATATTTAGCAACACACCATTTGTACTTGTAATTGGATAAGATCCTAATAAAACCCAGGCACCTGCATTTAGTTCTGAACCGACATGTGTTCCAAGTTTGTAGTAAACATTAACCGTTTGAGCACCACTTATGTTTGAAATAATATCAAAAGATTCGATATTTAAATTTAATGCATTGGTCGTAACATCAAACATAACACCACCGCCACATCCATTCCCCCCAGCACTTGTCGCTGCGATAGTTTGAATGGAAGATGTTGCCTGTACAAAATAAGTAGTATTTGCTGTTAAAGGCGGTGTAGTAAAAGTAGCTCCAGAGGTTAAAAAATTAGTCCCTAAAACATCTGAATACCAAGTATAAGTCCCACCTGTTGGTGCACCGCTAGCTGTAAAGGTAGCCGTTTCACCGGGGCAGACCGATTCGTCCGATACAACAGGTGGATTTGTTGGATTTACATTAACAGTTACTGAGGCACAATTGGTAACAATATTACATGGGGAAATACCAACTCTCCTCACATAATAAGTTGTAGTTGATGCAGGCGAGGGCGCAATAGAAGGCCCCGTTCCAATTACAGGCCCCACTCCGCAGGCACCCTCATACCATTGATAGGTCGCCCCCGAACCATTCAACCCCCCATCAATTGTTAAGACGGTTTGATCTCCACAGTTGATATTAGCGTTCCCTGTTATTCCAGTTGGATCTGTAGGTGGTTTATTAACCGTTATAGTAGCAGGAGTTAATGCACTAGGACAACTATTATAGGAGTACGAAAGCGTAGCATACATATCATTGTTGGGACACAAAGTGGTACTCACAGATGCATCACGAATGAGCTCAAATGCTATTAACCCGTCTTTTGCAAAGTTATTTATATTTGTTTGTGGTATTGTAAATGTAGTTATGGTATAGCTGGCATTACATTGTGTTCCATTCAATGTTTGGCCTATCAAATTATTTGTTTCATCAAAAACATCAAAAATTTCAGATATTAAATCAATATCTCCCCTATGATATATTGTCAATACAGCATTTGAAGTAGGGCCATTAGGTGTTTGATTAAAAACCAAAATATTAGAAACGGGATCAAAATTCTGAACAGTAGTGGTTTGACTGTAAAAACCTGAATTAGATATTTGAGCATAATATGTAATGGACGGAACTAATAATATTGGTGAAGTAAAGCTTGCACTTGTACCAACCTGATTGGTGCCAGCAGCATCATCATACCAGGTATAACTCTGACCAATTCCAGCACCACTAGCAGTAACTGTACCGCTGTTATTGATACAAATTAAATCATCCGTTGTGGCTGGAGCAGCAGGAGGATTTACGGTTACTTGATAAGATACGCAAGAAGTTGTTGAGGTACACGCCGACGTCCCTTTTCTCCTTGCAAAATAAGTAGTAGTCACAGCAGGAGATACCAGTAAGGTCGAACCACTACCCAAAGACAATCCATTTCCACACAAGCCTGAAAACCATTCAAATTCAGCTCCATCTCCATCCGAACCACCGCTAACCGTTAGGATGCTGCTGTTACCACAAGTAATAGAATTGATACCCGTTATTGAAGTAGGAGCAGTAGGAGGAATATCAATTGAAATGGTAGTAGAGGCGTTTAAGAAAAAATTACCACTACAAAAATTAGACCCAGGGAACAATTTTACAGTGTATGTTCCTGCTGATGATTGTACACCAAATGATAATGAACCGCCAGTGCCAGCCAAGGGGGGATTGGTACCAACACCATTTCTCAAAAGTTGATATGATACCCCAACCTGAGAACCACTGATTGAAATATTTGTACTACTTCCCGAACATATTGAACCTCCTCCTAAAATAAAGTAATTCAAATTTGGGTTGGGCAACACAACCGCATCTACTCCAACTATTGAAGAAACACAGGAACTTGCCCCACTTGAATAATCATATACCAACTGTAATCTAAGAAAATCATTTCCACACAAGGTATTGTTGATAAAACCAGTCAAATCTTGGGCAGTAAATTCAATGCTACCATTAGCTGCCCATGCGTTAATATCGGCAGCTGAAAGTGTGATCGTATTTGTCAGAGTGTTGGTACATTGATCTCCTGCAACACCAGTACCTCCAATTACCCCAATATTTTGTCCAGATTCGTTGTCAATAGACCATTGTTCCAGATTGGTACCAGTCCCATCCAAATCACCTACTGCTGTCAAAGAAAGTGTTGCCGTCCCGATAGCTCCCTGAGGTGTTGATAAAAAATTATATAAATTCGATGCACTTAGCGAGGGATTGCTGATTTCTATGGTTTGATTGTATGTTTGTGTCGGTTGAGCTGAAGTAGATTGAACATAATAAGTAGTAGTAGTTAATAAGTTGGGTGTTGTATAAGTTGAACCTGTTCCAACCTGATTTGTTCCGGCTGCATCCGTAAACCAATTATAGCTTCCTCCACTAGGGGCACCCGATGCTGTAAATGTTGCTGATGTATTCGGACAAATAAATTCATCGGATACTGTAGGAGGACTAGGGGTACTTACATTAACCGTTACTTGTGCACAAGCTGTCAAAACATTACAAGGTAACGACCCCCTTCGTCTAACAAAATAGGTGGTGGTGGTGGTTGGAGATGGTGCTATTGAAGGACCCGTTCCAATAAGAGACCCTGAACCACAACCACCTTCAAACCATTGATAGGTTGCTCCAGAACCATTTGAACCTCCTGAAATGGATAATATTGTTTGATCACCACAAGAGATGTTAGAATTACCAGTAATACCAGTGGGAGCAGTAGGTGGAGTAGATACAGATAATGTAAAAGTACTGCTCAGGGTAAATGGACCATTACAAAAAAAAGTTCCTCCAAAAACCAAAATACTGTAAGTTCCTGCTGTTGAATAATTACCATAATTTAAAACACCTCCAGTTCCTGCCAAAGGTGCATTTAGGGCTGTTCCATTTCTTAATAATTGATAGGATACTCCAACCTGAGAGCCGCTTAGAGAAATATTTGTTGTTGAACCTTGGCATATAGGACTTGTGCCATTAAGTGTGTATAATAAGTTAGGTGTGAGACAGGGATTATATGGACTTATGTTAACATTATCTAATAAAATGTCCTGATAAAAATCACTACCCGCGCCGCCTGATTCACCTCTGAATCTTACTTTTATTACATCTTCTCCTACTCCATTGACATAGGAATCAATGATGACTGTTTTATTAACCCAACCCGATGTATTTTCCTGATTAATTTGAACAATATTCCATGAAACACCATCATATGCTTCTATGTAAAGTATGTTAAATGGAGAAATAATATTGGCCCCTAAATCTGCATAAAAATCATAACTCAGCTCAGCCTGAGGAGCCCCCCCAGTACACCATTCCGGAGTTTCTAATACTGTATTTAAATCCGTACCTGAAAAATCTATCCATGCATAAGTACCTGCCGCTCGTCCGTTACTTGCTGCCTGATACCCTGGTGTACCTGTAAATCGCCATCCATCTCCAGAAGTAAAAAAAGAAGTCCAATCGGGAGGAAGAATACCAAAAGAAAAAGGTTCAGTTTGAGTCAAGGGAGCATCGCATGGAGCATTTGCAGAAATAAAACTAATTGTTGTTGTTTTACAGGTAGTTGCTGTCCCACATAAACCATTTGTATTCCAATGTGCATAATGATTGCCAGAAACAGCCGAACTCCATTGCAAAGGACTAGGCCCGTGTGCTACAAGAGGTCCATTTGGTGCTCCTGATCGAATTGTGACATACCCACCACCGTTAATGGAACATTCATATAAAGTATTTGCGACCACACTACTTATCGTACTGTATTCTGTCTGATAATTGCAGGTTGAAATCGTTACTGTCCCTGCCGTTGGGGCTACTGCTGAACCGTACGAAGACGTGTTCGTACACTGAGCGACTAGTTCTTTAGAAAAACAAATAATCAACAGTAAAATCAGCAGTTTTAAGACCTTTCTAAAACTGTTTTTAATTAATGACTTATAAATTGTAAATAAATTCCCCATATATTTGAAAGTTCTTTATTCTCCACATGTAACTCATGTATATACGTTTACTATGGCTACAAGTTTTCTTTTTTTCTATAAATTTTATTTTTAATCAAAAAGGAAATTCACAGAGCTTTCGCTCTGTGAATTAATGATTTACCTTTCTGAAATAATCATTGGTATAATAAGATTACCAGTATCTGAAGTAATTTGTATGTAATAAACCCCAGGTTCTATATCTCGGTAATCAAATGATGTTTGCTTGTTCTTGATATTGTCAATTCGAACAATTTGTCCAATATCATTGATTAATCTCATTTGTATATCGCCTTTCGGTAAATGATTTAATTCGATGACAAATACTCCTAAATTTGGATTAGGATACAATTTACCTTCAAACTCCTTATCATTTTGATTAACACTAACTTCAAGAATCTCGTTACTTTCAAGTTCATCCTCTTCAAACCATTCAAATTGAGGATTAGTGTCTACTTCTAATGATGAAACTGCACTACAACGTCTTCCTTGACCTCTAACTTTAAAGTTATATTGGCTTTCGTCACAATCGTCATTAAAAATCCAAACTCGTGCATTGCGTCCTCCTTGAGTCGTTGGCGCAAATGTTATTTGGAAAGTAATAGTTGCTCCCGGTGCTACAGTGGTAGCTGAAGGTTGCGTTACTATAAAGTCATTAGAAGCTGACCCAGTAACTAAAACTACAGGGTTTCCAGTCAAATTTAGAGGTGCAGTTCCCAAGTTTCTGATTTCGTAGGTCTTGGTAACTCCCGTTGAGCAAACATAGACTCTACCAAAGTTCGTATTATTTGATCTTGATGTTTTACGAGCCCCATCAACAATTACCGAGTTGTTAGAGTAAATTCCAATTTCTTGGCTATTAACCGTGACAAGTTGTACACAAGTGCTTGAATTACCGCTTGCATCCGTTGCAGTCCAAGTTACTGCTGTAGTTCCCACATCAAAAGAATTACCTGTGTAATCTCTAGTTATCGTTACGGTTCCACTACAAGCATCTGTTGCTATTGGATTACTTAGATTAATTGTAACAGGTGTACAAGGTACATTTTGAACAATGTCTGCATTACATGTTAAAACAGGTGCCGTTACATCTTGTGTATTTACATCAAAAGTACAAGTGGTCGAATTGCCAGAATTATCTTGGGCCGTAATGGTTACTGTTGTCGTACCTACGCTAGATAGTAATGTACCGGCAGCTGGACTTTGAGTTAAGTTAAGCCCTCCGCAGTTATTTAAAATGATATTCGTCATTAAAGTGTAATCTGGGATTGCAATGCTACAACTTGCATCTAAATCTAACGATTGAGTACCAGGACAACTTATTACAGGCGCAATTGTATCAAGCTTGTTAAGTGTAAAGTCACATGAACTCATATTTCCATTTCCGTCTCTTGCTAGCATTGTGATGGTTAGATTTCCAACACCTGATAATAATGTACCGGCAGCTGGGAATTGACTAAGATTTACAAACCCACAATTATCGCTTGTTATAATCTGATTGGTGTAATCAGGAACTGTTGCACCACAATCTGCATCGAGGTAAATAGTTTGATTACCAATACAAGTAATTACAGGAGCTGTAGTATCCGTAACAAAGACATTTTGTACACAGCTACTTCTATTTCCATTAGCATCAATTGCCGTCCAACTAACCACTGTTAAACCAATAGGGAATGTAGTTGGTGCATCATTGATTATTGTTACACTACTACAATTATCCGAAGCTACAGGTGTGCCAATAGAGCCGACATAATTACAGTTGGCATTTGCATATAAGTTAGCCGTTGGTGGACAAATAATAGTTGGTGGTATCAAATCAATAATCTCAATAGTTTGTGTACAGGTCGACGTATTTCCAAATGCATCAGTAGCAGTCCAAGTTACAACGGTGATTCCTGAAGGGAATACAAAAGGTGCATCATTTGTAACATTCACAACTGAACAATTATCTGTTATAGTTGGCTGTCCAATATTCCCTAAATAAGAACATCCAAAGTTAGGCCCTAATATTAAATCGGATGGACATGTAATAACAGGTGCAACGGTATCGATTACCACAACTAATTGTGTACAAGTCGAAATATTACCTGAGTTATCCCTAACCGTCCAAGTTACAAGGGTTGAATCAGACTGATAAGAAGCAGGGGCATCGTTGTAAATAGTATCGATTAAACAGTTGTCAGAAATAGTTGGTGCTGTTATCGCTCCTGCAAAGGTACATCCAATATTAGTATAAGTTACGAATGTTGGGGCACAGACAATTGTTGGTGCTATAGTATCTAACACAGTAACAATTGCAGTACATGTAGCATTATTCTGATTGATATCTTTTACCAATAAAGTAACTGAATTCTGTCCTAGATTTGAGCAGTCAAATTGTGTTTGAGATGCTATTATGTTTTGAATTCCACAATTATCAAAGCTTCCACCATCTATATCAGAGGCAGTAATAGAAGCTTGTCCATTTGCGTCTAGGTAAACCGTTACATTCTGACAAATAGCCGTTGGATTGATGTTATCTTCTACCGTAATCGTAGAAGTACAAGTGCTTACGTTGCCGTTTACATCTACTACTGTTAAAGTAACAGTGTTGGCACCGACATCTGAACAAGTAAAGTCGTAATTATCTAAGAAGATGGTATCAATCGCACAATTATCGAAGGAACCATTATCAACTTGTCCAGCAGTAATACTTCCCTGACCGTTCGCGTCTAACTGAACTGTTAGGTTCTGACAGATGGCCGTTGGGTTGATGTTATCCTGTACCGTAATCGTAGAAGTACAAGTCGAAATGTTGCCGTTAACATCTACTACAGTAAGTGTTACTGTATTGCTTCCGACATTAGAACAAGTGAAGTCGTAATTATCTAAGAAGATCGTGTCAATAGCACAATTATCAAAGCTTCCGTTATCTACCTGACCGGCAGTGATGGAACCTTGTCCGTTTGCATCTAACTGAACCGTTAAGTTCTGACAGATGGCCGTTGGTGGAACAGAGTCAATAACCGTTATAGTTATGTCATTAACAGTTATGTTTCCATATATATCTTGTGCTGTCCAACTGACAACAGTAGTTCCAATATTAAAAACAGTACCGTTGAGAGAAGTGCCAGTAGATGGAGTAGCACCTGCCCCACTTACTGTGTACGAAGGGCTATTGGCTATCAATGAACAATTTTCTAAAACATCTGGATTAAGTGAGTTATCGGGTACGGTATAAGTACAACTCGTTAAACTTGTATTAAATGAAGTTGCAGTAGCATTGCAAGGTTGAACTGTATTTCCATTAGAAGTAAGACCTGGAGCTAAGCTACCATTTGAAATGGTATCTCCATTACAAACTATGCTCCATATAGCCGTATTATCATCTAAAAATCCATCCGTTGTTATATCAAATGTAAAAGGAGCAGTAAAAATAGCAAGTGTATCAGCATCGATAACAATATTATTGTTCGAGGCGTAGCTATAAGCCCCACCGGAGATAACCGTTAATCCATTATTATCTTTCAGAGACCATGCAATTTCTGTCATATCCGCTGGTCCACTTACATTCAACAATAAATCATTAGCATTGATTACTAAAGGTGCTTCGTAATCAGAAACCACTACATCATAGCTAATGGTATCCGAATTACCGCATGAATCAGTAGCTGTATATTGTACAGTGGTTGTTCCAACAGGAAAGAGAGTAGAAAAATTGGTGGATGTAAGTGGCGTAATAGCTGTTAAATCACAGTTGTCAGAAACCGTTGGTAAAACCTGCTCGGCGAAAGCACCACAAAGACTTGGGTCATTTGGCAAACTATCCGTAACAGGTGCTATCATAACCGGAGCTGTTGTATCAACTATCGTAAAAGTAGCGGTAGAAGTGACAACATTTCCAAAGTTATCTGACCCTGAAAAGATAACAGTTGCCGCTCCAGTTTGACCGCATAAATCAGACAGACCAGTATAGTTATTAGTCCATGTGATAGTTGCGCCACAATTATCGGTGGCTTGAGCGCCTGCATTGTTTGCCAGCCAACTGTTTATATCTGAAATATTACCATTGCCATCACATGAAACAGTCAAATCAGCGGCTGCTGTGATAAGCGTTGGAATAGAACTATCAATAACATCAAATGAACAAGAAGCTGTAAGGCCACCTACATCTGTAACCGTTAAAGTAACAGTTGCTGTTCCACCTGAAACTACAGTGCCTGCTGCTGGCGATTGTGTAACAGTAACAGAGGGACAGTTATCATTTGTAACTGCCAAGCCCGTATAATCAGGCAATGTAGCATTACATGAACTATTAAATGCTAAAGATTGATCTTGGGGACAACTTATGCTCGGAGCTTCATCATCTGTTATGGTGATATCTTGAGTGCAACTTGCAGTATTTCCGTGAACATCAACAACTGTCCAAGTAACGGTGGTTGTCCCTACTGGAAAGTTAGCCGGTGCATCATTAAAGATACTATCAACAGCACAATTATCGGAAGTTGGAGGAAACCCAGGAAATGCTAAGGTAGCAAAACAAGCGTTTTGATCGGCCGAAAAAGTAGTGTCTGCAAAACAGTTAATCAAAGGAGCTTCTACATCATTGACCACTACTAATGAGGTATCATAACCTACATTACCCTGATCATCGGTGACAGAGAATATATTGTAGGTAGTACCTACGGGAAAAGCAGACCCACTAGGGAGACCTGCTATTTGAATGATATTATATCCATTGCTGGTAAAACTGAGTGAGAAATTGAGTAGGGAACCAACATCCCCTGCTGAACCATCTATAACGGTGATGGTCCAGTTACCATTAGGGTCTTCTGTGTCAAAAACAGAGAATCCACCTGCTCCTTCTGGTAAAAATACACCCGTAAATGAAGGGAATCCACTGGTAATGGGTGTAAGGGCAGACATATTAAAACATGTATTGCTGTAATTATTCCCCGATCCACCATTATTTGAACTTAGTTCGTAGACAGTCCCTTGAGGGGAGGTTAATTGAATAGTTAAATCACCTACCCAAGTGTGATTGATATTGATACAAACGTCGGTAAGCGTTGCATTAGCACCTAGTTGATTGTTTATTCCACTAACGTTTAGGGTTTGGCTAAGCACGCCTGGGCTACCGGAGAAGTCAGGTATTGCTGCATTTCCTGAATATAAAAAAGCAGAACCCGTGCTGGGTTCTGGGCAATTATCAGAGGCAGTAGGAAAATCATAATTTACAACAGCAGAACATAAATTAGCATCATTGTTTACTGTAGTATCGGAAGGCATATTCAAAACGGGGGCCGATGAGTCAATAACCGTTACAGTAAAATTGCATGTACTGCTACATCCGTTGTCATTTGCAGTAATTAAGACATTCGTGGTGCCAATTTCGAAAGTAGCCCCACTACCCGTACCAGCACCTGTTTGGTTGGTAGCACCTGAAAAAACATAAGTCATGGTACCAGAAGTAGTAGTTGCGGTATAATTTACATTGGCCTGGCAATTTGCATCAGAGGCTACGGATACATTAGATGGACAGCTTAGAGTTGGCGTTCCAGGACCTGTACTTACCGTAAAACAGTAATCCTCTGTTTCTCCATAATTATAAAGTGTATGCGCATAATTTGTTGTATTAGCTGAAGCAGTTTCAATGTTAACCACTCTTAGACGTGTAGTACCGACAATAGCATCGCAAGGTACTTGAAAAGATCCTATGTCTGTTTGATTCCCAGAAACAGATGAAGATTGACTATATACCTGTTCACCAGCATCCAAAAAGTCACCATCTTGGTTCCAATCAATGTATATTTGGAAAAAATTAGAATAACTTAGACCACAAGAACTTTGACTTAAACTAAAATTGACGATATCACTTTGCTGTGCAGTATGACCCGCAACAATTCCAGTGTAGTTAGCATATCTGTTCAGTATAGATCCATTTCCTCCTGCAGCAACCGTACAATTAGAAGAATTTGACATCGTCCCAACAACAACGTCAGATATTTCAGAATCAATACTACTAATCGCATAAGAATTCGGATAGTTATTACACTCACAAGCCCCACCTAGTTCCACTAGTACGGGGGTAGACGTATTTTCTAATTGACTATTGGCGCAGCTTGTCCGTAATCTATAATAGCTTGTCGCCGACAAAGAGGTTGTCAGATCTGTGTAGCTTGCACTTGGACTTCCAATATTTGACCATGGTCCTGAAAGACTAGAAGAAGACTGCCACAAATAGCTTATACCCGGAGAAGGGTTGGATTGACCGCTATTAGAAACCGTAAAATTGACACCACTACAAGAACGCTGTAAAGAAGCGGTCGAACTTCCTCCATTGGGCGTTCCAGAACATTGAGCAGGATTCCA
>CAJQQM010000143.1 GCA_905480485.1 uncultured Aureispira sp. | reverse complement strand
TTTGTCAAACAATATACCTGTATAAAACCGCTATCGTTTGAGAGGTGCTAATTAAAAGACCAAAAACTAAATGCTTATTGGCTAGCCTAAGCCTAAAAATTTTATAGATGGATGAGGATACTTTTTATGCAAAAGCCCTTGCAAGGCTCGAAAAAATTAAAAATACAACTGCTCTCAAAACCATTCATAAAGAGCAAACAATAGACCCTAAACATCTTAAAATTTATAGTATTATTATCCTTTGTTTGGCAGGCATTATTTCAATAATAAGTGGGCAGCTAAATACAATTATGGTATCAATACTTCTTGCCTTTTTTTTTATAAATGTCATCCACCACAGTAAAAAATCCGAGGTTTCTATTTTACCTTTTAACTCCAAAGAGGCATTTAAACGTTTAATCATAAAGCCTTTTAGTGCTTATTATTACCCATCTTTCAAATATTCTCCCAATACCAATCATAAAAAGTACGCACATCTACCTGCGCATCTAGAGGATATATATAGGGCTACTTTACACCACAGACCTGTCGTAATAGCGCAGGTATCCGATAAAAATAAAATTTGTTGTCGGATCGCTTTAGGACTTGACATTAAACAGCCTGTTTTCTTTATTCAAAGAAGGCAATCTATGTTTTCGAGGGATAAAATACTGCTTTTAAACCTAGGGCCTGAACTGGTTGAATATGAAAATAGGACCTATCGCTTATACCTTAACAAAGAGAGTCCTTCTAAAAATTTAATGACCAAAGAGCTTTTGGGTGCATTCGTACAATTTGCCCGTCAATTTTCTGCCAAAACAGATTTTGAATTTTCATTTCAAGGAAAATTTCTGCATATTTATGTTCAAGCCAAAACTACTTTCTTTGTCTTGAACAAAGAAAATACCAACCAAGCTATTCTAAATGAAGTTAGCCACCAAATCCACCTTCTGTTAGGTTCACTAGATACACTATGTGCTACTTTGAATTTGTCTATTGATCATTACAAGTCTTTTTTAGCAAAAATAAATACTGAAGAAAAAGAGCATTCAATCGGCCCTAAAGACTTTTATGACCATCTAATCAATGACAATATTTTAGAATGACCTGCGATTGAGCTAGGGTACTATTTTGGTCGTTTTGGCCCCTGCATTATTCTAATTTTACCATCTAAAACAAAGATATTTGGTTGAATGTAGACTTCACTACCCTACAATATTTACCTATCTTTCATCATGAAAACCCTCTAAAAGTAAGCAAACAATATTAATTCTTCTTTTATTCAAAATTCCAATTAGTCTTAAGGTACCGTAGTCCTTGGGCAGCACCTATTCAAAACTAAATCTATGAAAGTAACAGCAGCAAAAAATGAGCAAGTAGCGAATATGATTTTCGCTTCTGTCTACCCGCATTATCTCCATCGTTTGTTAAAAAATGGTCGAACCGAAGAAGAGTTAGAACAAGTTATAGAGTGGTTAACAGGATATAACTCCATTCAGTTAGCAACACTTATTCAAAATAAAGTAAGCTTTAGAACCTTCTTTCAAGAAGCCAACATGCATCCTAATGCCCCCTTAATCAAAGGAGTTATTTGTGGCTACAGAATAGAAGACATAGACGACGAATTTGAAATTTATAGGCAATGCCGATACCTAGATAAATTGGTGGATGAACTGGCAAAGGGACGAAAAATGGAAAAAATAATGCGCAAGAAAAAAAAATAAACCCCGAAAAAAGATGCGAAATTCCCTTGACCTCAAAGCGTCTTTAAAAGGATACAGAAAGGAGTCTAAGAATTAAATAGCGGTACGTTCGTTGTCATAGATTAAACCAAAAATAATAAGTAATTGTAGTTACAATTCCCTACATTTGCAAGAGTGCAAACTTACAAATCAACGAAGATGAAAATTAAAGCAAGTAGTATCAATAACTTGACAGATGCGCGCTATTTTGCGGCTTGGAATGTAGAATGGCTAGGATTTTCTTTGGATAGTGGTCAGGCCAATTATACGAGCCCCGCGGATATCAAAGAAATTAAAGATTGGCTAGTTGGTCCAAAAATCGTAGGTGAATTTGGATTGATTGAGGATAAAAAAGAACTTATAACAGCTATTGAAATGCTAGAGTTAGACGCTGTGCAACTTTCGCATTATACCGATACTGATTTTTGTAAGGATCTTGGCGAAGTGCTAATATTGAAAGAATGGATTGCTGAATCGATTGATAACTTGCAAGATTTTGAACAACTCTGCCAAAAAAACGCCGATCTTGTTGATTATTTTTATCTAAATCTAGAAAAAAACAAAATTGATTGGCTTGGCTTGAAAGCCAACGAATCTGCCTTAAAATTACTGCGCAGTATCTGTGAAGAATACCCGGTGATTATTGATATCGATTGTCCGGCACAGCATCTTCGTGAGATGATCGATACAGTAGCCCCTCACGGCTTAAGTTGGACGGGGGGCGACGAAGAACAGGTCGGTGTAAAAAGTTTTGATGATTTGGATGAAATATATGATGTTCTAGAAGAAATGGATCTGTTGTTTTAATTCTGAAAATAAAGCTATGCAGCATTTCCTCAAAACATTGAGCTACCTCAAATACTACAAAAAAGAAGCTTTTTTAAACATTCTTTTTAATGTCCTAACGGCCTTATTTACGATTGCTTCTTTTTTAGTCTTGAAACCCTTTCTAGACATTTTATTTGTCGAGCCAACTGCTAACTCAACTACAGCAAGCCAAGCTAGCGGTTTTGTGGCTTATTACAAAAACTTCTTTAATGATGCCTTAGCTGAGTATATTCAGTTAGAGGGCAAAAAAGCAGGCCTATTACTAGTTTCGGTAATTGTAATCGCTACCTTTTTCTTCAAAAATTTATTTCGTTATCTCGCGCTCTTCGTAATGGCCCCTGTTCGATTCGGAATCGAAAAACGCATTCGTCAAGAGCTTTACAAAAAACTGCTCAACTTGCCCCTTTCTTATTTCTCAGAAGAAAGAAAAGGCGATTTAATGTCTAGAATTTCGTTGGACGTACAAGAGATTCAGTGGAGTATTTTACAATCGGTAGAAGTAGTTGTACGCTCACCGATTATGATTATAGGGTCCTTAGCCGTGATGTTTTATATTAGCCCTAGTCTTACCGCCTTTTCCTTTATGCTTATTTTATTTATTGGACTCATTATAGGTGGAATCGGCAAAACACTCAAACGCAACTCCAAGAAAGCCCAAGTTTCGCATGGTAAAATTTTGTCTATTCTAGAAGAATCGATTGGAGGGCTGAGAATCATCCGTGCATTTAATGCCGAAAGCTACCAAAAGCGCTACTTTAACAAAGAAAATGAGCAATATGCCCATTGGATGCAAATTATTATGCGGCGCAAAGACCTGTCCTCTCCTACTACAGAATTTTTAGGTATTGCCGTGGTAGTCGTCTTACTTATGTATGGGGGTAATTTGGTTTTTGAAGGTGCTTTTTCAGCCTCTACTTTTGTTGTTTTTATCTCTATGTTTTATAATATTATCGATCCTGCTAAGGCATTTTCCAATGCGTATTACTCTATTCAAAAAGGCAGTGCAGCTATAGAACGGGTCAATGAAGTAATGAACCAAAAAGAAGAAGCATCCGGTCCTGCCCTATATTCGGAACTTGACTTTCAGCATCAAATAGAATTTAAAGAGGTCTCCTTTGCTTACGCATCCGGAGAAAAAGTATTATCCGATATTAATTTGGTCATTAAAAAAGGAGAAAAAATCGCTTTAGTAGGAAGTTCAGGAGCCGGAAAATCAACAATTGCTGATTTGATACCGCGATTTTATGAGCTGGAAGAAGGAGAAATTTTGCTGGACAGTAAAAATACTAAAGATATAGAAATCAGATCGTTGCGCAGCTTAATAAGTGTTGTTTCACAAGAGGCTATATTATTTAACGATACGATTTATAATAATATTGTGTTCGGCATGAAAAATATTGATGAAGCCGCTGTCATTAAGGCTGCCAAAATTGCCAATGCTCACGATTTTATTTCGAACTGTTCGGAGGGCTATCAAACAATAATTGGTGACAGTGGTAATAAATTGAGTGGAGGGCAGCGACAACGACTCACTATTGCGCGTGCTATTTTACGCGACAGTCCAATTTTAATCCTTGACGAAGCCACCTCTTCGCTCGATGCAGCATCTGAATTATTAGTGCAACAAGCCCTTGAAAAAGCCATGCAAAATCGTACGAGTATCATCATTGCCCACCGATTTTCTAGCATTCAACACGTTGACAAAATTGTTGTTTTGGACGCAGGAATAATTGTTGAGACAGGAACACATACTTCCCTATTAGCTCAAAACGGTATCTACACCAAGCTATCCAAACTTCAAAACATCTAAAGAGTTTCAAGGCGCTCGATCAATGATGTTATAAATATAATAAGACCTTTAATTTACGGTATAAAAAGCTTATATTTGTAGGGTGAAAGATTATTATTACATATTAGGTGTTCCCAAAGACGCCCCTATTGCAAGCATTCAAAAAGCCTATCAAAAGCTGTCGTTAAAATTCCACCCTGACAACAACGGAAACGATCTTTTTTTTCGTCAATACTTCGACAATATTTCTGAAGCTTTTCATGTTCTAAGCGACGACCATAGACGTTATCGTTATGACCGTGCTATTAATCGAGAAGATATTGAGGCAGATGTATCTGAATTAAGCGGGCCAGCCCCTCTAATTTCTTTTTTTTTCGCCTCTAAATCTGCCCGCAAAAAAGGGGACTTATTAACTATTTCATGGGAGGTCTTTAATGCAGACGAGGTCTTTATCAATCTTATCGGTCAGGTATCGACCAACGGAACTCAGACCATTCGAATTTTGGAAGAACACGAAAAAGAAGCCCATCTAAACATTGTTTTAAATGCCAAAAACAAATCTCAAAAAACAAGTCAAAAATCACTAAAAATTGTTAATTTGTCTTTTGTAGCCAAAGAAGACAAACTTAGTCAACGTATCGAACGTTTGTCCGAACGTATCAGTACCGCTAATCAAACGGGCGATCAAAAAGCTGAACCAGATATTTCCTTGCCCAAACAATCTGTTATGGCCTACTTAATTGTGGTCGTCATCTGTTTTATTATCTTAGTTATGCTTTACAAAATTCATACATTAAATCCATTTTTCTAATGTTGAAATTCTTCACATCCAACCGATTTAAATCTAGGGAATTTGACTACAAACCTAGGTTTTATGATCCTGACAAAGAGGCACTCGAAAAGCGAATTCGAATGCGTCAGGCTTCTCCGAACGACCAAGAGTTGCGGCGGTATAGAATGAAGCAAGAATTCAGTCACATGAAACATCATGACCACAAAAGCACGAGTAGCCGCAAATCGACCTTTCGGCTTTTAATAATCATTGTTATTTTGGGTGCAGCCAGCTATATAGTACTCGACCGTATGCTTCCCGATTTGCTAGAAAGTTGGTTTGGTAGTCCTGAAGAATATGAAATGCTAGACGAATTTGACCTAGAATAAACGGCCCGTCCCTACCAACCATTAAACCCGAAAAGATGTCTGATATTATACAATTATTACCCGATCATATAGCCAATCAAATAGCCGCCGGTGAAGTGGTACAACGACCTGCATCTGTCGTCAAAGAACTCTTAGAAAACGCTATAGATTCTGGCGCCCAAAACATACGCCTAATTATCAAGAATGCGGGCAAAACCTTAATTCAAGTCGTTGACGACGGCTGTGGAATGTCTTCGGGCGACGCCAAACGCTGTTTTGAACGGCATGCCACCTCCAAAATCAAAAAAGCTGAAGACCTCTTTAGTATTACTACAAAAGGCTTTAGAGGGGAAGCAATGGCATCTATAGCAGCTGTTTCGCAAGTAGAAATGAAAACCAAACAGCAAGGGCAAGAGTTGGGTATCCGCATCGAAATCGCGGGTTCTAAAATTCAAGTTGAGGAACCCTGCCAAACGGCTTCGGGTACTTCTATTGCCGTCAAAAATTTATTTTTCAATATACCCGCGCGCAGAAACTTTCTAAAAACCAATACCGTAGAAATGCGGCATATAATAGACGAGTTTCAGCATGTTGCATTGGCACATCCCGATATATTCTTTTCGCTACACCACAACAACGATAAATTACATCACTTACCAAGCAGTAATCTTCGCCAAAGAATAACGGGCTTGATGGGCAATAAGGTAAATAAATCCATCATCCCTATTGATGAACAAACCGACATCATAACCATAAATGGATATATTGGCAAACCAGATACGGCAAAGAAAACACGCGGTAGTCAATACTTTTTTGTCAACAACCGTTATATCAAAAGTGCCTACCTCAATCATGCGATTTTGAATGCGTACGAAGACTTAATTCCTGACAAGGTTTATCCTTTGTACGTTATTTTTTTTCAAATCGACCCTTCAAAAATAGATGTTAATGTTCATCCGACCAAACAGGAAATAAAATTTGAAGATGAAAAATTAGTCTATAACTACCTAAGGGTTACCGTACGGCATGCCTTAGCACAATACAGTATAACCCCTAGTCTAAATTTTGACGTTGAAAATAGTATTACACAGCATTTAGACGAATCGGAATACTTACCTAAAACTGAAGCATCTGACTTTTCTTTGGAAGGGTCTATACTTAATTCTAAAGCCAGTCAAAAATCAACAAATTCAGGCTATCAACCGAGCCCTAAGACTTTTCAGGAACAATCAAACCTTGATAATTGGACCCAACTCTATCAAGATATCGACCAGCAAAAAGCAGCATCCTTTAATACCTCCTTGCCATCCAATCAGGATTTGTTTGATGCGGTCGAACCATCCGAGGAACACGCCTCAGGTATTATTTTAAAAAGTAAGGCATCAAAAGAATTACCCCTTAAAGACCCGTCTTCATTAGGAAAGTCGAAACAGTTGTATCAATTACATCAACGCTATATTTTGAGTCCTATTGCCTCAGGATTCCTTTTGTTCGATCAGCATATAGCGCATCAACGAATCATGTACGAACGCTATCTTTTTCAATTTGAAAACAAAAAAGCGAGTAGTCAACAATTGTTATTTGCTCAAAATATAGAATTAGCCCTAGCCGATGCGCAATTGCTTCAAGGCTTAATTCCTGAATTGAACAGTCTTGGAATTGACATTCGAGAATTTGGTAACAACAGTTTTGTAATTCAGGGCTTACCGGCCGAATTTAATGAACAGAATGGTCAGGCTGTGGTGCTTCAACTCCTAGAACAATTCAAACAGAACTTGGATTTAAGACTAGAACAATACGATAATATAAGTCGTTCTTTGGCCTATCAGAGCGCCATCAAACCTGGCCAATTTTTGCTACAAGATGAAATGCGATTACTAATTGATGAATTATTTGCTTGCCAAATACCCTATGCTGGGCCAAATGGCAAAAAAACTTTTATCAGTATGGACTTAGAAGACTTGGGTAAAAGATTTGAACAATAAAAGGATAAAAATAGCCCTGTGTTTTAAATTGTATATGATTTTCGCTATTTTTCCATAAGTAATACAAGCAACTATTCTAATTTATATCCACTATGACTACACTAATTAATCGGGTGCCCCTAAACCTATTTGCCTTAATTTTATTTTACTTGATAAGCTGTTCTTTGCAGGCACAAACCGAATTTAACGGCAAAGGCATATCAGGGCAGTGGCGTGTTGTTGATGTCAAAACAGACGAAGTGTTGAGAATCATGGAAATTTGGGAAAAAGACGGACTTTACCATGCAAAAATTGTTAGCCTTCCTAATCTTTCCGAACAAGAAGCAGCGGCAGCAAGCTGCAAAAAATGTCCTGACAAACAAAAGGGCCAACCCTTATTAAACATGCAATTGGTCCGAAATCTCAAAAAAGAGGGGGATAAATTAAGCGAGGGTGAAATCATCGACATACTAAAAGGGAAAGTATACAAATGTGCTATGTGGCTTGAAAACGAAGACCGTCTTAAAGTACGTACCCTAGTACCGCTTATATTTAAAGATGAAGTTTGGTTCAGAAAATAAAGCGCAACTACAAATACGCTAGTAGTGCAAGGCAGCTATAAAACCAAAAGATCGACAAAAACAGACAGGGTAAAAAAACCAATAGGTACTTGGCTAAAATGGTCCACAAACCATCTTTTCCTATCGAAAAATACATGCCAATCAAAGCAATAAGTGTACCTAAGGCTCCCGAAACCAACAAAAGGCTGTAAGCCATTGATAACGAAAAACTAAATTCCCGCCCATTGCCATAACCAAAATCTATGCAATAGAGGTAATAAATGCCTATCGCAAAAAGAAATTGAACGGTCAGTGACAAGGCTGCCCAAGGTAAGGTATTTAATTTGGGATACATATGCGTTACTGTTTAGGGTTTCATATCAATAATTAACTTTTTTGAACCATATAAATGCCCATAAGATTGTTCCACATAGTTCATCGTATCGGCATTTGGCAAAAATGTCTCTAAAAATTTGATTTCTAATTCAGCTTTTGCATTCGAAGCATTCACAGCTGTTTGAAGCCCATAGCCACTCACCCATCGTCTCAAAAAATAAACATAAAAAAAGGGTGAAAGGCTACATTTTCCCTTATGACCGATATAGGCATCCGCCCCTAAATGCAACCACTTGTCTCCCTGATTTGCATTATGACAACCCGTATTGTATACCAATCTTATTTTGGTTCGTAGGCTATCGGGAATATTTCGAAACCATTTAATGTAGCGGTTGGTATGAGCCAATAAAAAAATATCGACAGACTGATAGGATTGACACAATTGTTCTAGGGTCTGAACGATAAGTTTTTGTTTATCCAGTTTGGTCTTTTGAGTAAAATAACATGATTTGTCGTAATAAGCATCTAGGTAGGGCGCTGTAAACAATTCGGTACCAAACTGCTCAAATGAGGCAACAGAATCTCTTATTGCTAAAACGGCCCTATTCGCCCTAAATCCTCTATCCACTTTTTGCAAGGGGCGTACGTCGGCGAGCCACACTACTGTGTACAATGTAGCTGTAAGCGACAATAGGGGGATTAGCCCAGCGCATATTTTTCGTCTCGTGGTTGACATACAAAAGAGGTTTCAGGTATAGGTTTATTATATATAACGAGACTTTATTTTTAAATGTTTGGTTTAAATCAATTTTTAAATGTTAGGGTTTTATTAAAACAATTATTTGATTAGTAGGCAGGTACAAATAGGAACTTTTATAAAATAATGTTAAAATCAACAGCGGCATCCGTAATTCAAGCCCTTTTTACTCTGCTAGTTTTCGCTCTCAATAGATTGGAGATAATCAGAAATTGATTCGGGTAAGGTTTCGGCTATACATAGTAATGCCATTTTTTAACAAATTGACAAATAATCTGATGTATTCTTAATAAAGCGTTTATATTTATACAGATAACAACACAACACAAACACAAATTGCCTCAATTATAATTTATGTACCAAAATGATGATAAACGGATTCAGATTGATACGCACAAGATTGTTATCGACGACCCAAGTGGTAGTCTTAGCGAAATTGACGCCTATTACTTCGAAGGTATTGAACAAATAGACGAACTGCATATTCAAGCAAAAAATCTACTTGTTTTTCCCGATATATTATTAAATATGTCCGTCACAAAACGAGTTTATTTATCCAATGCTTTATGCAAAAGCCTACCGCCTTTTGTTTCCCAATCTACCAACTTACAACATCTCGAATTAGATTGTTCTCAGCTAAGAAAGATAGATGGTTTACTGGAATTGAAGCAGCTAAAAAAATTATTTATACATAATCTTTACGGCAAAAAATGGCCTACTATAATTGCCGAATTTAACCAACTTCAATATCTATTTATCGCTAAAAAGTATGGAAAAAAATGTTCTGATGCAGCCTTAGTTCAAACTATAAACCGTTCCAATTCCATTCAAACCCTTGATTTAAAATATGCATTAGATTTGTGTGGCTTAAAAGAAGAAATCACCAAGCTCAACAAATTAAAAAAACTAAGTTTCGAATCCAATCATTTCAACGATTGTAGTCTCTATTTGGCGTACTTAGACCAAGTTTTGATAGAACAATCTTGGTCTGATAACATAACCATTAGTGACTTTCAGTCTTTTGGCTTTCAAGCCTGCAATTTGCACCAAAAAATCTTATTTGCCTTGTTTTTTAATCACATTGAGTGTATCAATAGATTGCTTCCCTCTCCTTTTGATGACCCTAATATAAAAGTAGATGAAAGCCTTTATTTTAGCAAGCGCCCTAGCCGAAATTTGCAAGCAAGTATTCGTAAAAACTTTCCGCAGCTTATCTTGTTACACAGCGATTCCAAACTTGATACTTCGATCTTTATTATCAATTCGTCCAGCAACATCCAAGATGTTTATCGGGCGATGCAGCTACAACAGCGTTTTGCAACAGAAGACCAACTCAAGGATTGGCTAACCAAGACAGAATCTCCGTGGCTGCGCCAACAAGGTAGCGAACAATCGGTGGTTCAAATCATTGAACTTATCGTTAGTAATCAAACAGAAAATATTTTATTAGCCCTTCAATTGATAGAAGGCAACGGTGCGACTGACGAACTTTTGAGTATGATTGCAGCACTCATGATGGCCCACCCACACAAAAAGGTTGCCTCTGAGGCACAAAAACTATTTCGAAAGATAGGTCCGGCATCTGCCTATGACTATCTAAAAACTTGTAAAATTTATTTGAGAAGATCGAGCAATACTGCTACTAAACTGAAGCAGCTGTTTCAAGTAAATTTTGGAATCCTAGAAATGCCCTTTCGTATTTTACATGCTTTTATTGCTGGAGAAAATAACAGTATTCGCGATGCTCGAAAGGCTACGCTTAGTATTCAAAAATGTTCTTTTCGAGAACCTTTCCCTAATTTGATTGCGCATTTCAAAGGTATCAAAAAAATTAAACTTCAAAAATGCCAACAATTAAATACCGCAACTGCCTTTAGCGCTATGGCAAAAATGGATGCCCTATTGTGGTTGGATATTTCTGGTTGTAAAACGGTAGTCGACCAAACCTTATCTCAACTCAAAAACTTACAATATCTCGACTTATCAAATAATCAAGTTGTGCAAAGTGATATATTATCCAAATTAACTCAACTCACACATCTCAACCTAGAGGGGTGCAAAATAAAATCTTTTGACTTTTTGCAGCATTTACCTAAACTACAATATTTAAATTTGGGTAGAAATCAACTCAAACAAATACCTGATACAGTTTTGGGCCTAAAAAAACTACGGGTTCTTATCTTAAAACAAAACAAAATAGAATTTATTCCTGCTAGTATTGAGCAATCAAACGTACGCGAATTAAATTTATCAGGAAACCGTATCGAACAACTTCATCCTGGCATTTGGCATATGAAGGACTTAAAAAAATTGACGCTAAGAACCAACAAAATTCAATATTTTGATATTGCCAAAGAAAAAGTATTGAGTCGATCAAAGTTGCAAGAACTAGACCTATCAAACAACCAAATATGCCATTTTAGAATTGGGCCAGACCAAATGCAACAATTATCGGTTTTGGATTTATCCAAAAATGCATTAAATCAATTGGACGACAGTATTTTTCAGTATACCTCTATCAGCAAATTATTGGCCGCTAATAACCGCATTGAAAAAATTCCAGTTACCATCAAAAATAGAAACTTTAGAAGTATCAACCTCAGATCAAATTTCATCAAACAACTCCCTGCAGTGCTGAGCGATATTTATGTAGAACGATTTGATCTTAGAGACAATCAGATAGAACATATAGACGACAGCATTTTACAAAATAGTGCGCTGCATCATTTTTATCAGTGGAACTTAGAAGGGAATCCTATTCGAAGTCTTTTCAAATATAACTGAGCCTAAATACACAGATTTACAGCCTATCAGTATCCTATCCAAACGGCAATTATCAGAAAACACCAAGATAGGAGGAGTAAAGCTGCAACTAATGGCAGCACAAATCGTAACCACCGGTCGAAGGGCACCCGACACATAGATAACATTGCGATTAAACCACCTAAAGAAGGATTGATAAGATTCGTCACGCCGTCGCCAATCTGAAAGGCTAAAATCGTTGTTTGTCGACTTAGCCCTAGTACATCGCCAAGCGGTAACATAACGGGCAAAGAAGCCAACGCTTGCCCTGACCCTGAGGGAATAAAAAAATTGAGTCCCGATTGAGCAATTGACATACTTAAAGCAGCAGCATAAACAGGCAAACCCTCTAGTAGCTGCACTAAATAAAAACAAAGTGTATCGCTGATTTGCCCTTGTTCGAGCAATATTTTAATGCTCGTTGCATAACCAACCATAAATGCCCCCGGCGCAACTTTTGCCACCGATGCTAACAAGGAAATACTCATTTTGTCGGCACTAAGACCTGCTACTAAAGCAACAATTAGGCTGATCATTAAAAATACGGCCGATAATTGATTAATATACCAATCCCAATAAAACACCCCATAAATACCTATCGACATCCCTGTACTAAATATCAACAATATACAGAGGTCTTTGGTGTTCATCCCATTTTGAGGGCTATCCTGAAGCAGTTGAAAACTAGATGTGTCCAAGCCTTGTCCAAGACTAAGTTCTGGCTGAGCACATATCTTTTTTAGGTAGCGTATATTGTAATAAGCCGTAAGACACAATCCCAAAAAACAAAGAATGGAGCGCAAACCTGCTCCAGAAAACAGCGCCAATTCAGCAATTTTATGACCCGTACCAACTGTATAGGGGTTAATGGGCGACAAGCCAAAGCCTACAGTCATTGCAGCAACCGAAATGCCGGCGGCCAACACCAAATCACCCCCGATAGCCAGACTTATTAAAGCGGCTAAAGGAACCAAGGCAATGTTATTTTCGTAGCCTACAGCCACCCCCATCCATCCGTACAGAAAGGTTAATAAGACCACTAAGCTATACTTTCTTTCCTTACCCATTCGACGAATAAGTGCCCCAAGCGCGCGTTCAATTGATTTTGATTGTTCGAGCATACCAAACATAATTCCACCAGCAAAAACGATAAAGATGATCTCAGCTGCCGCTTTAAATCCAAGCGGAATCGCTTCAAAAAGTTGTAATAACCCAATTGGTGTGGAAGCGACAGCTTGATAAGTACCTGGAATTACTTGAAGACGTCCGGAAAATTCGATTCGTTCGTAAAGCCCTGCTGGAATTAAATAGCTCAGAAAGCTAATAAATAGCATCATGAATGACAAAATTGTAATCGCATGCGGTATTTTTTGGTACCACCTGCGAGTCGTAGTTTGATGCATCTTCTTAATTTTAACGATCAGTTATTGCAATCCTTGTTGCTTGATATTAGTAAATTTGATGGATATATTATTATTTTAGCTTAAATTTAATCAAACAAATAAGAATATAGCTTCATGATGAATATAGAACGTCCAATCGTGTTTTTTGACCTTGAAACAACAGGTACTGATATTGCCAAAGACAGAATTGTGCAAATAGGCGCTATCAAAATAGCTCCTAATGGCGATAAAGAAGTTAAAAATGTGCTTGTAAACCCAACGATTCCTATTCCGGAAGGAGCAAGTGCGGTACATGGAATTTACGACAAAGACGTACAAGACAAACCCTTATTCAAACAAATTGCCAAAAGCATGTTGCAGTGGTTACAAGCTTGTGATTTGGCAGGGTATAATTCAGACAATTTTGATATACCTTTGCTAGCTGAAGAATTTGCAAGAGTTGGTATCGAATTTCCAGAACAAGACTGTGTCTACATTGATATTATCAAAATAGAACGCTTAATCAATAGTCACAAACTCGGAGAAACCTATCAACGTTATACCGGCAAAGAATTAACCGATGCCCACGATGCTTTGGCCGATGTAGAAGCAACCCTAAGTGTTTTTGAACATCAAATAGCGCAGCACGATGTTTTGAATGTTTCACTTTCTGAACTCACAAAACTGTATCAAAACCCCGACATACAAATGGTGGACTTTGGCCGAAAAATCTACCAGAAAGATGGGCAATATTATTGGAATTTTGGCAAACATCGCCATCAACTTGTAGCCGAAAGCCTAGATTATGCACAGTGGGTACTCGACAAAGATTTTTCGTTAAATACCAAAATGCACCTACGCAAAATACTAGCGCAACTTAATAAGGAATAGTTTTAGCTGGGAGCTGTCAATTTGCTACCGTACAACATCGCCCATACAATATCCCTATTTGTTCGGGCCCACCAATACAAACCTTTTGCGTTATTGTCTTCTAGAAAATCAGGTACCATAGAATCTTCCACCGACATTGTTGAATTGCCTGCAGCCTCAAACAAATCTTTTCGTTCTCCAAAATAGTTGTTGACTTCGACAGGGGGATCAACTTCATTACCTAACATAACCTGCCACATAAAATCTAAAACGACTTGACCTCCGGGGAAGTGTTGTGCACTCAAACCCAATTCGGGGGCCTTTGACTGATCTCTTCTTGTTTGTATTTCCAATTCGACCAACTGATGTGCCTGTTCCGAAGCGAGTGCAGCTATCCGTCGAATACCTTTAAAACACATATCGATGGCAGGCATATAATAATTGGACCACAAAGCACCAAAAACTGGTACTGCCTTGACAAAATTCATCCCCAAATCAATAGCTTTAAAGGTCGCCTCCATTTGATTGATTGTTTGCATCGATGATGTACTAGCTGTAGAACTCGCATCCAACAAGGTACCCATCGTTTGCAATGCGGTGATAACATGACCCATTTTTTCAGCTATTCCAGCCACATTGCCTGTCACTTTATTAATCTTATCGAGTGTTTCTGCACCTCTGATATTGTCACCAAGCATTTTGATATAGCCGGTCCATTTATTGATTTTTTCATTATAATCTTTTACAGAAGCTATCAAATTGCCAATTTGTTCAAGATTACTTGTTGAACCTTCGCTGAAGGCGATTCTCAATGCATCTTTAGCCCCCTCGTCGAGTGGTTCTACGGTTTTGGCTGCGTTAAGCGGCCGTATAGCATCTAAAATAGGTTGTCTGACCGTACGGATACCATCCGAATAAATACGCTCATAATCTTCATTGAATGTAGACATTGAACCAGTAAAGTAAGAAGTCAATGTTGTCTCTTCCTGGGTACTTAAGTATTCTACCCAACTCTCCATTTCCTCTATCAGTTCCAACAAAGGGGCACTATCAGCCCCTTCAGGAAGCTTCTTTGCAAGACGGCCCATATCATAAGCAATCAAAGCCATTTTAAGTGCTGCATCATCCGGTGCAGTACAAGCTGAAGCACCTTCTTTAGGTGGTGTCCAGGAAACTGCAGTACCTTCTTCTTTTTGAATGACCTTCATTTGGGCTACGTCTGATTTAGCTTCCGTTTTGTCTACCTGTTGTGTATCTGTATCAGCCGTTCCGTTTTCCATTTTAGCACCCATGTTATCGGCTTCTTTTTCCAGCGAAGCATCGTTGTTGACAGCCATCCCATTTTCTGTGTTCGTTGGCTTCACCGACCCCTCTTTTTGTTGTACTATGTGCGCCAATTCATGAGGTAGATGCTCCTCCTGACCAGGCCCTATGAAAATATTACTACCTTCTGCATAGGCCAAGGCATTAACTTGAGCCGGCTTTTCAGAGTTGTAATGCACCGTTATTTCATCCATAGAATAGCCCGACAAGGCCTCTACTGAAGCTTTCAATTCGTCGGGAATACCGGTGTTGTTTTCGGGTCCCTGCGTGGTATTTTGAGTGTTTCCCCGTTGCCATTGCAGTATCATAGCCGACAGGTTTTTCATTTCTTTTGGGTCTTCCGACAGCTGCTCTTTGGGCAACATATCCTGCAGGCCTTTTTGCATCTCTGGGCTGTTTTGCCAGTCTTTTATAGCTTTTTCCTCTTCGGCAGTTAATTTGGGAATATTTTCCTGCACGGCCTCGGTTTCGGGCATCATTTCCGACATTTCTTCATTTTGAGTATTGGAAGTGCTTTTTTCATTATTGATTTGTTGATTGGACACTTCTTCTGATTCAGAAATCTTTTCGTAAAACATACCGATGCTGTTTAGTGTTGGATAATTTTACTAAATTAGTAAAAATCCTTTAAAAAATCAAGCTAATGTTTACATACAGAGGGATATCAGTCAGAACAATCACTATTCAGAATTATTTATGCTAATATTGCAGCGATTGAACATGGACAGCAGCTGGAAATTAACAGCCGAAGGCTTTTCTTTACTCATCGACCCTTGGTTGGTTGGCGCTGAAATAGATGGTTTTGCATGGTTCAACAAACAATGGCATGTCAGCCCACCTATAGCCCCTAATCAAGTACAGGATTATCAGGCTATACTGATTTCACAACCTTTTTCGGATCATTGCCACGAAGAAACGCTCGCCTTGCTACAGCCGGTACCGATATACAATGCAACTAATGCCCGCAAACGCCTTCTAAAAAGTATCGCATCCAAGCGCCTTCACAACATAGTTCAAAACCTAAATGAATGGACTACTATAGGGCCCTACCGACTGAATGTATTGCCGGCGCCCCGTCAACTCAAAGCAAGCTTTAATGGCTTGCTGATTGCTATTCAAGACTGCATTGTGGTTTATTTGCCACATGGATACAAACTCAGTGCTCGTCAAATTGCTTGTATTACAAATTTTCCAAAGAGGATTCTGATTAGCAGCTTTTCTTCCTTCCGATTACCTTTCTTTTTGGGGGGCACCGTTAATCCCGGCCTAAAAAATAGCAAAACCCTTGCAGAACAGATTCAGGCCAACTATATTTTTCAGACCCATGATGAAGATAAGGAAGCTACCGGCCTTGTCAAAAAAATTGCTACAACTAGCTATCCTGAACAGCAACTACTAAAGAAAACATTGGAGGGGCGTTTTGTGTACCTAGACATGAAACAATCGAGTTATATTATTGAATAAAGCGCATACTATTTCGATAAGAACAAGTTTAGATATATTCAAATTGATACTTATGTTGAGAACTGTTTTGGGTAGTTTTTTGCAGAAAATAATGTCGTATCAATTATATTATTCTCAATAACAAAAGATAAATTGATGCCTTTTCCATTACAGGATAGACTAAGATTGCTTAACAGCCTTTTTTGTGAAGTTGATTTTATCCGTCGCAGCCTCAAGGGAATATTGGCGAACAGATATCTATAAAAGAAAACTTGCCCTATTATATGCTTTATCATGAAAGATTAAATGATACTCTTTGATAGATACTCCCTCTAATAAAGGATTCCACCTATAGACTTTCATCCGCTTTTTTTTCAAATAGTTGCCAACAAAAATTGTTATAGGATGATCACTTGTAGATATCTTACATTTCAAAATGCCATGCTTTTCATCCGGATTTAAGACGTATTTTAATCAATTTAAGTATCGTTACCCCCTCTGAATTTGCAATAAAATTACACCATCTTACAAAGCCTTGTATATTATTGTTGCTATGCTTATGCTTTTTGGTCTCTTTAGGAGGATATCACAAAAAAAAAGAGAAATTTAGCTAATTTTATGCAGCACCAAATAGGCTTTGCATTTACTCGTCCCACAAGTTTTGTAGCGTATAAGGACCTTCATCTCTAGTCCAAAAAGTACCGTCTATAAATCTATAATGTAAGTCTATCTGATCAATTTGCCCCATACTTAGGTTGCTGAGAAGTGTTTGACTTGCTTCAAAATTTTGTTGAAGGCGTTGCGGATGAACCGATTTAGGAATCACCGCTGTACCTCTTTGAATCGCCCATGCAATCAATACTTGTGCAGAACTTAGCTGATGCTGCTTGGCTATCTTTTGTATTAAAGGATGCTTCATCAAGCTGATTATATCGCTTCCTTCTAACTTTTGTTCGGCGGCCGCCGACCCTAAGGGAGAATATGCCGTTAGGTGTATTCCTTGTTTATTACAGAATTCAAGCATTTCTTTTTGTTGAAGATAAGGGTGCAATTCAATTTGATTCATCTCGGGCTGAACCTCAAATTGATCAATTAACAACTGTAATTTGGAGATGGAAAAATTGGAAACTCCGATATGCTTACATAGTCCCTCTTTCTTTAGTTCAATCATCGCTTGCCAAGTTTCTTGCAGCGGGATTTCATCTAGAGAAATAAAAACAATAGGGTCTTTAGGGCTGTTGCGCTTATGATAGGCCACCGGCCAATGAATTAAATATAAATCGAGATAATCTAACTGTAGATGTTTAAGGGTCGTTTGAAGGGCTGGCAAAACAGCTTCTTTTTGATGGGCGTCACACCACAATTTGGAGGTAATCCACAATTCTTCACGTCGAACTAAGCCCTCTTTGAAGGCCTGTTGAAAAGCCTCACCAATTTCTGATTCATTGGCATAAATATGCGCACAATCAAAATGCCTATATCCAATTCGTATAGCCTCTAAAATAGCCTTATATACTTCTCCAGGTTTAGACAACCAAGTTCCTAGACCCAATGCAGGCATTTTATCACCGTTCCTAAATTCAAGTTCTTGCATAATATCAATTTTATACTTTAAATAAACAACATCATAAAAAAAAGCTGTTTAAATATAAACAGCTTTTTTCAATTATTGATAGAATTATTGGTCAATTTAGTAAGGAAGGTTGGGCTTAAGCAAGGCTTCATTGTCGTAAAAGTCATTAATAATTTTCACCACCTCTTCGGTTGAATCCGTGACAGGAATCAAATCAATATCTGCTGGACTGATGGTCGCGTATTTTCCTGCTAAATCGGTTTTGATCCAATCTAACATACCCGACCAAAACTCAGAACCCATTAAAATAACTGGGATTTTAGCAATTTTCTTAGTCTGAATGAGGGTTAATACTTCAAATAATTCATCCATCGTTCCAAAACCGCCGGGCAACACCACAAAGGCTTGTGCATACTTTACAAACATAACTTTACGAATAAAGAAATAGTTGAAATTGAATACCTTGTCGGCATCGATATAGGGGTTGTACCCTTGTTCGAAAGGCAAATCTATGTTTAAGCCAACCGAAACGCCTCCACTTTCTTTTGCGCCTTTATTGGCCGCTTCCATAATTCCGGGGCCACCACCGGTAATTATACCGTAACCTTCTTGCACCAATGCTGCAGCAACATTTTGGGCTAATTGGTAATGTGGGTGTTCTGGCTTGGTTCGTGCAGAACCAAAAATTGAAACACAGGGGTCAATTTGATTCATCCGTTCGTAACCATCAACAAACTCGGCAATCACCTTTAAGACAGTCCAAGAGTTTGAGGCTTTCATCGCCTTACTTTCGTTCCATTCTTTAACTGATTTCCTTCCTGGCTTTTTCCCTCCATCCTGTGTGGAATCTTTCATATTTTGATATTTTAATTATAATAAATAAAAGAAGATACACTCCTCTTCTTAAAAATGCAACGGGAAAGATATTAAAAAAGAATTAAAAAAACATTAAATAACACAAAAAGCCTATTAATTCGGGTTTTAGAGCCCAAACATATGGCTAAGATATGGATTAACAAACATACAATTAGGGTCATATTGCGCACGCAAGTCTAAAAAGTCTTGCCATTTAGGATAAACGTTGGCTAAATAGTTGGCTTTACGGGTGTGCATTTTACCCCAATGTGGTCGCCCCTGAAACGAACAAAAAAGAGCTTCAACATCGTCGAAATACGGCTGATGCGGTGCCGTTGAATAAGCATGTACAGCGATATAGGCCGAATCTCTTTGATAGGCTGGACTCAACCATATATTATCTGCTTTGACAAAGCGGCATTCGACCGGAAAAAAGATGTAGTATTCTTTTTCTTCAATCAGTTCCTTCAAGGCCTTAATGCATTTTTCGAAGTGTTCAATTGGAATATTGTACTCCATTTCTTTGAATTTTACATTGCGGACCGTTGCGTAAATTTGGTGGCTGTAATTAATCTTGGTTTCTTTGGTAAAATTGTTTGCCATAAAACGATTTACACCTTTAAACCAAGTAGGAAAGCGCATGGCAATACTGCAAATGGTTTGCATGGCTACATTCTCAATGATTACATCATTGATATAAGCCAAAAATTTATTGTAACGGACCGCTTTATCGGTTTTGTTCGATTTTTTGAGTTGGACCTTATCAGAATATGGAAAATAATAAAATTCGAAATTACGATTCTTGTGGTTAAGCTGCTCAATATTTTGAACCGTTTCACTAAAATCAGCCGATGAAGAAATATACTCGAGTTTATACGCTTCATCCACCCTAAACGTAATTTGAGTGATAATCCCCAATAAGCCTAATGCAACTCTTCCGGCTTCAAAAAGAACAGCATTTTCCCGGGCTGAACAGTTCAGAATTTGAGCATCTGCTGTTACAATTCTAAAGCTTACCATCTCGCTGCTAACATTGCCGAAACTAAGCCCTGTACCATGCGTACCGGTAGCCGTCGCACCCGCAACAGACTGCACGTCAATATCCCCTAAATTGATCATCGCTAAGCCTTGTTCAAAGAGCATGGCATTGGCTTTTTTGATAGATGTACCAGCCTTTATTGTCGCTGTTTTATTGTCTTTATCTACGGCCAACAAGCCATTGTAGGCGCGTAATGAAACCATAAAGGCATCTGTCTGAACCAAATTAGAGAAGGAGTGCCCCTCACCCACTACGCGTATTTTTTTGCCCATTTGTGCTGCCAATTGTACTATTTCTACAATTTGAGCTTCGGTGTGGGGATAAAAAATCTGCTCACAAGAACAGCTAACATTACCCGCCCAATTAGACCAATTGTAGGTTTTGGGACGGATGGACTTGAGCATAGTATCTATCATAAATGCAATATTTTCTTATTAATGTCTTAGCGGTGTAAAATCAAAACTGCCTAGCAATTTTGTTTTGGGCAACTTAGTCGGATACAAAATTTGGCCATCGGCGCATATACTTGATAAACTTTGGACTTAGGCCTTGTTCTTTTAGGTAAGTTGCAGAAACAGGCAATTTTGATGCTTCAAATTGAGGGTTTTGTTGCACTTGAAGTGGGAAATCCTGATGTAATATTGCGGCCTGACCAATACAAACAAAATCGACGCCTGCATCGATCACTTTTTGAGCAACTCGACCTGAGTATATTTTGCCTGCTACTGTCCAAGGGGTATTAAATAGGGCTAGCTTACTAAAATGTTCTAATAATGATTGGCTAGCATACGATGCATCTTCTGGCATTTTAAATACATCCCATAAGGATATATCTAAAAAATCGACTTTTTTTTGTGCATCGAGCTGCAAGCAAAATTCTTTAATTTCCTCTAATTGAATACCATAGCGTTCGGGAGAAAGACGTAAACCAATCATAAATTCGGCCCCGCATTGGTGACGTATTCCATCAATAATTTCTATTATGATACGAAAGCGATTGGTCATTGAACCACCGTATTCGTCGTTTCTTTGATTGTATTCAGCACTCAAAAACTGGGCTAATATATAGCCGTGCGCTCCATGTATTTCGACCCCATTATACCCACACTTTTTAGCACGTATTGCTGCCTCCACAAACGCTTCTCTCAGCTCAATTACTTCTTTAGTGGTCATAGCCCGTGCACCTGTTTTAATATGGGCCGAAGGCCCCACAGGGCTGCCTTTAATCAATTCTTTGGGCGACCGAATACCTGCATGGTGTAATTGAATGACTGCTAAACTTTGATGCGCTTGAATACCACTTACCAAACGAAGATGGCCTTCCAGATGTTTATCGTCGAATATACCTAACTGCCCTGGAAAACCTTGCCCATTCGCTTGAACATGACTTGCACAGGTCATCGTCATCCCAAACCCACCTTTTGCCCGCAAAGTAAGCCAATGATACTCCTCTTGAGACAAACAGCCATCGTCATGACTTTGTGTATTAGTCATAGGCGCCAAAAAAAATCGATTTTTCATGGTTTGGCCACTCGCAAAGGATAAGGGTTCGAAAAGAGATTTTTGCATTAATCAATATTTTAGACAAGTCAAGTTACTTAAAGAGTCGTTTGGAAAGTACAGATAGTTAAATTACTATTCAAAATCAATATTCGCAAATCATACTCCAAAAAATGACATAAAAACCAACACTAAAGAAAACATTGTCCTTCGCCACGATAGGTTGGTACACCTGATAATAGTTTGCCTTTATGAAGCAATAATAGTTCGTTGAATCGTTCGCATAATTCGCCGGCTTTGGCATGCCTCAAAAAAATAGGATCGCCTAATTGCAAATCAATAGAGCCCTTGTATTGTATAGGTGTTTGGACTTCTCCAGCCATTTCATTTTCTGTCAATTTTGCACCATACGGTAGGTGAACAAGCGGTAGCTTATCTCTTCCTAAGGCACCTGATGCAACATATCCACCTCCCATACAAGTGTAGATGTGATCGGTGGGTTGTCGTACAATTTCAATGGCATAAGCAGCGGCAGGTGCATAGCAAAATTGTTGATAATTATCAAACAAAGTAGGGCTGTAAAAACCCGAACCAACGGTTACTTCAGTCAGCGACGACTCTAGTACTGTTTGGTCCACACTTCCGGTTCCACCTCCATTAACGAAATCTAAGGGACCAATTCTATTTTGTGTCCATGCAACAATTTCTTGACGCCTTGCTGCCACTTCACGCATCGATTTTTTTTGAAGAAAACGAATGAGGGTGTTTTTAATTCCCTGACCTTTGACATTATTGCCCAAGCCTGCAATCTGTGCTTCGTAGCCCATAATTCCACACAATTTGATAGTTCGGTATTGCTGCGTGGCTTCTACAAATAACTTGGCCTTAGACAGGCAGTTAATTGTCGAACGGTGTACCCCAAAATGCAAGCCCGGATAACGACTCGACATATCAATATCCATACAGATAGGTACTGTAATTTGCAAGCCCTCAGCTAACTGACTAATACGTTCTAGATGTTCGAGCTTATCTGCCATCAAGTAAATCTTTTTGCCCAATTGCAACTGTTGGAAAACAGCTTGAATCGACTTAGGGTGTACGGTCGGATAAGCCACCAATAAATCATCAAAGCCCTGTTTTGCTAGCCAAACAGCTTCGGCAGCAGTAAAACACATCAAGCCCTTAAACTGAGGGGAGACATCTAAAATACGATGAATTAAGGTCGTGCAACGTAAAGATTTGGTAGCAATCCGAATCGATTTGTCGCCAACACGTTGAACAATATCTTTAATATTTTTATCAAACAAGTCTAAATCAACAAATGCAAAGGGCATTTCAACTCCTTCAAAAGCAGCTTTATAATAATCGTAATTAGCTCTCATATGCAACTATCTTTTGATCCAAAGGTAGCGTTATTCTTCTTCATTTATACCATCAAGTAGCTTTTTTTCTGCATCCTCTAAGGCTGCTAGCATTCCCAAATCTTGCATACCTGTCCAGATATCTTCCATTCCGAACAAGGTAGGGTTTTGAGGCAAAGAAGAACGGTCCTTTTCGTTTTTTAATAACTCTTCAGCAAGCTGTTTAAATTTCATCTGATAAGCAGCCAAGGTCCATTTCCCAAAAAGTGTATGACCTCCTTCGTACAGTTGTAGTCGATATTCCTCGTAGGTAGTTATGTAGCCTGCATATGAATTGGCATAAGGGGATATAATAACTTCTGAAACACCCCTTTCTTCCAAAACTTTAGCAACCGTTTTACGAAGCCTAGCTGCTGCTACTGTCGTAATCTCAGCGGGGATTCCAACAATGGCTAATTGACCAATGATAAATATTTGTAGAGGTAAACGTTTGGGCACCCAAGGCGTCTTTTTGCCGTAGCCTACTTTGTTGGCAAATTTGATAAACTTTATGGTAGGATCGATAAAACCAGGAACGACTAATTTTTCGGGATGTGCAGCGCCGGCGGTTACGCCTGTTTCGTGATTGATAATAATAGATTTGGGATGATGCGCATTATAATAATCCATAACCTGACGTTGCCGTTGCGGGTCTTTACTCATCCGTGCAGCAAGTACCTCCACCGAACGAATCGTCCCCAAGACCATCCGAACGGCATTCCCCATCATTTTGGTAGCACCTTGACCATCGGTAGTGCCTTCCAAAAAAGACATACCCCATGTTGGTTGAGCGGTAGTTTCGTGTTTTAAGCCTCCCGTATAACTCGAATCAATAGAAATATCCGACATGTCGGCATACATTAAAACATAATCAATATTCCCTTCTATTTTTTTACCGATTTTGGCTGCAGAATGATAAATATCTTTGGCTTTCTCAAACTGTAACTGACCATTATAAGCCGCTGATTCGTAATCATCCTCAAATTTTCCTCGGTATTCCCTATTTTTGCGGTCCCATATAAAATTGGGACTGATATCTCCGGTGGCATCTTGGGCAAAAGCGGTAACCCCACCTTTCGATTGAAGGCCGGCTATATACTGTTCAAAAAAGTCGGCGGCATATCCTTTGTTGTCGTAACAAACTTTCCGGTAGCGATTGGATACAGAGGTGGTGTGCACTCCAAACCAATTAATACTACCTAATGTTTGACCATCATTATCGTCAAAGCGTAGAAGCTTCATAGTTCTATCCGCTGCTAAATGTCGTTTTTTGAGGGGCACACGAACGCCTATTTCTGGATTTTTATTATACGCCCGAACCGAGCGATTAAAACAAACTTCGGCATCTTTGTCGAACTGACCACTATGATGCTTGATATGCCCCGGCTTTTGTGCTTTGTCGGCTTTGACAATCGCCTCGATGATAGCTTCTGAATACTTTATATATACAGCTTCCTGAAAACCGGGCATCGTAAAATTGTAGGCTAAATGTTGGGTATATCCTCCTGCAGCACTATGTGTATGCTGCGCCGTAATCATAATATTGGCATTATTATACCCCAAACTAGCATAATTAAGCGCCAATTGACGCACTACTCTTGCTTTCAAATAAGTCGTTGAAAAACAAAAATCGGCATTGACAAAAACTAATTTTTTGGCCTTTGTAGCAAGTACAAAAGCACGAACATATTGTGGGGTCTCTACCCCCTCGATTTTGTGAAAATGCATTCCATATCCTAACATTCCACTTCCCTTCTTAAAAAAAGTCATCTCGACTTTAGCTACCCCGATTGTATACATTAAATATTTAAAATTTTGTTGATGAAGAAATTGTTATACGGTAATAACAAATACAAAAATCGTGACAAAATTGAACAATCGTTTAATTTATAGCTAAGCTCCTAAAAAAAAGGTGCATCTGGTTAAATTAATCGAAAATATATACAAAAAACTGCTATTTAGGCAGCTTCGAACCTCCATAAACTAAGTAACCAAGCAGCACTCTAAGAAGTCGCTATGTCTTTTTCTGCAATACCATTCAGCACATAACTTATCTGAACATCTGCCGCTTTTTCGATCATTTTTAATACAGAACAGTAATTTTGGGCACTAATATCGATGGCTCTCCTAATTTTTTTGGGTAAAATATCTCCCTGAATGTGTACCTGCATATCGATACTTTCAAAAACACGTGGTATTTCATCAACTCTATTCCCCTTTATTAGTACCTCGTAAGATTCTACAACTTGTCTTTGTTTTTTTAGTATCATCATTATATCAATAGACATACAACCTGCTACACCTTCTAGTATAAGTTCCATCGGACTAAAACCGATAACTCCGTTCTCTTTGCTTGGGCTAGAACATATATTAAATTGATAGACCTTATTGTCGGCAACAAACTCTAAATCTTTGTCTGTTTTCTTTAATCGCACTTCCATATTAATTAATATTTATAGTATAGTAATTGCCCAAAATAGACAAAACAATTTAGCAATTGTACTAGCGGCTAAAAAAGTATTGCCTTGCAGACTAGACAAAAAAAACGCCTACATAAAATGTAGGCGCTGTATTTTTTCTTTTATCGGTGTACCACACCTATAACACCCTGTGTTAATTGTCGTATGCAGTATCCAATATATATTTTACTTTTTTTGCATGGGGAAGGTTATTTTTGGTTGTTGAATATAAAACCAAATTATGGCCTAAAAAGTTCAGACTACTTACGCTTTCTTATTCAATAATTAAAATAAAGCCACCTCTTTTGACAGAGGTGACTTGTGCAAAAATTACAAAACCTCTATTTTAAGCTTGGTATCTACCACTTCTTTTTTAGGCAACAAAACAGATAAAACACCTGCTTCATACTGTGCTTTTAGTTCAGCTGTTTCAAGTTGATCTTCAGCAATTCGAAAGCTTCGGCTGAAGGCACACTTTTTAAATTGTTTTAAGGTGTATTTCGTAGCACCCTTATCATCTGTTTCTTTATTTGCCGCAGCAATTGTCAAAACGCCTTTATCTATTTCAATCAAAAAATCTTCCTTTTGATATCCAGGAACAGACAATTCAACAAGATATTGGTCTTTGGTATTAATGATATTTGTTGCAGGATAAGTCCCTACACTTCCTCCTTTTGAGGCCTGCAAAGGAACGTAAAAATCAGTTCCAAAAAAATTATCAAAAATTGTATTACCAAATGTATGGGGTTTCCAATTTCTACTAACTCGTTTCATGTTTTTAGTATTTTTAGATGTTAAAATGTTTTTATTAAGAACATCTACTAAACATCAAAGGCAATACCAAGGAGCAAAAACAGTCAAAACAACAAAAAATAGCACTAATGAATGACACAATGGCCGAATCGAGGCTAAATTAAGTGACAAAATGTCTATTTTGTTCCATTCTCTATAACACAAACCAAGGGCGACTAATTCTTTTGCTCCAAAAACCAACACCAAAAACGATTTACTTAGTCTAATTAATCAAAAATTATGACGAAAGCCAATCGGAATTGCCCCCCGAAAGACTAAAAAAATGCAAAAAAAAGAGGCGCTAAAAAGCGCCTCTGAATTGTATATGTGATACCCCTTTATTTGTATCGATATAACTATTTTATTTAAAACTGCTATTTAAGCGTCTATTTGTTGTGCATTAAAACAAACAGCATCGCTATCTTTGCTTTGTTGTTTTGGATTAACCTTAAAATCTTGCATATTAGGTGCAGTCATTCCATAACCCCTGTAGCTTGGGCGGTCTTTGCCTGGACAACCGGAGTGATAAGACGAAGAACCACAAGATGTAGCTAAGGCCCCTAATAAAACAACAGCGACCATGAAGGTATATGCTCTTTTTGGATGAATCATAATTGGTGGTAATTTAATTGATGTGATTGAATGGGTATATTAACAGCTTATAGGGAATAACTGTTGTTCGTTTATTAGATAGCCTGACCTAAAGTAGCATTTTGTGGCGCTGTTGGGTTGAGATCTTCTTTTACCACAACTTTGTATCCCTTAGGGGCTTGTATTTTAAAATCATAAGACTCGACCAAATCAACACCTTGTACCGCTACATAGTGCGCTACCTTTGGCATTTTGATAACCATCATCTTACCAAACTTATCTTCTTTTGTCTCGATAGAATAACGACCCACCACAACGAGTCTTTTCACGATATTTTCACTCATGTTTGCTACCTGTATAGTAGTAGTTACACGCAAGAAGTTTTCGTCCCATGTTGTTAACGATACATCTCCAGGCAACATAACAAATGCCGTGTGTGTTTCGTTTAGTGCCAATGACTTGGTTAATGTTTTTTCTGTTTGTGCAAATGTTGTTGTCGCTGCCAAAACCAAAACCAAAAGTGTCAATAATGTTTTCATGTGATCGATAATTATATAGTCTGTAATTGTTTGTCGTAATTGATAATACAAATATAGGCCAAGCTTTTCGTTTTTACAAGCATTTAAACAAAATATTATTTTGCACAAATGCCATATTTGCCCAAATAAAATTATTATATTTTGCGAAATCTAAATAAATGAATTATTTATCCAAATATTTTCTAAATTAGCAAATTATATTTTTTTGGAATGTGCCGACTCGAAATTTAAAAAAAAAGACCTTTTTTTCTTCTTTTTTTTCATTTTGTTACAAAATTTAGATTTTTCTCTATGTTTTTGCACAACTACTGTTTATCAAGCAGTAAGACCCTGTTATTGCGAAAGAACACTTGTTCTTTTTTGTAAACAGGTGGCTATCGCAGACACAGCCCCCACCCAAGCACCACAAAACCAAACGCTACAAAGACCTTTGACCTAGAGTTCTATTGGTATTTGGCTTATTAAGTATTAAATTATAAGATTCCGGATACTGTACCAGAAAAGAATAACTTTCGTGCATTTCAGCGCCTTTGACCGTTACAGGATGTAATGCTTTGGGCATACGAATACGTAAAAAAGCCGCTGATTTATTTTCGGTCACCTCTATATTGTACCGACCTACGATAAATAAACGCTGCAATATGTTTTCACTGATATGCCTTGCCTTTACCTGTACCGTAATCCTCAGATAATCCTCTTTCCAGCTTTCTAGTTGAATCGGGCCTGGCAAGTCTAGATAAGCCCGATCGCTTGATTGTAAAGCTACCGATTTTGTGAATATTTTGTTGGCTTGCCCACTAAGCAAGGTAGCGGCGAACAAAGCAAATAAGAGCATAAAGATGGTCTTTTTCATAATTCTTATAATGCATCCAAAAGCAAAATTGCTTCTATTGATAGAACATATAACAAGCGACCAAAGTTCCTCAATCAACAGAAAAGAATTACTTAATGAGGGGGTATAAAAAAACGGCAACTGACGAAAGCAGTTGCCGATAATTTATACTGTTTATTTACTCAAATAGCTCAAAGCGGCATTTAGAAAGTAAAGAAATCTTTAAGCGTCTATTTATTGTGCATTAAAACACACAGAGTCGCTATCTTTGCTTTGTTGTTTTGGATTAACCTTAAAATCTTGCATATTAGGTGTAGTCACTCCATAACCCCTGTAGCTTGGGCGGTCTTTGCCTGGACAACCGGAGTGATAAGACGAAGAACCACAAGATGTTGCTAAGGCCCCTAATAAAACAACAGCGACCAAGTAGGTGTATGCTTTTTTTGGATGAATCATGATGGATGGTAATTTAATTGATGTGATTGAATGGGTATATTAACAGCTTATAGGGAATAACTGCTGTTCGTTTATTAGATAGCCTGACCTAAAGTAGCATTTTGTGGCGCTGTTGGGTTGAGATCCTCTTTTACCACAACTTTGTATCCCTTAGGGGCTT
>CAJQQM010000142.1 GCA_905480485.1 uncultured Aureispira sp. | reverse complement strand
AAATTTTGTTTGGAGGAAATGGTGGGTCAGCAGCAGATGCACAGCACTTAGCTGCCGAATTTTCTGGCCGATTTTACAAAGATAGAGATCCCTTAAATGCCGAAGCATTGCACGTCAACACCTCTTATTTGACGGCTGTAGCCAACGATTACTCCTACGATCAGATTTATTCTAGAATTATTAAAGCCAAAGGGAAAACGGGTGATGTATTGTTCGGTATTTCAACATCGGGCAATTCAAGCAATATTGTACATGCTTTAGAACAGGCCAAAAAACAAGGAATGATTACGATTGGGTTAACCGGACAAGGTGGCGGAAAAATGCAAGCTATTTGTGATTATACAATACAAGTGCCCTCTCAAGATACCCCGCGAATACAAGAAGCACATATTACGATAGGGCACATCATTTGCGAATTAGTCGAAGCTAATTTATTCCAATAAAAAATTATAATAGGGCTAAGCATTCTTGTAGTGCCGAGCGCCAATGCGGTATTTCGATGTCAAAGGCCTGCTTGATTTTAGCTTTGTTTAGCAAACTAAAATGCGGTCGTTTGGCAGGGGTCGGGTAGTCTTTCGTTTCAATAGCTAAGGTTTTGCATTCGATACCGCTTATTTCAAAGATCGCACGCGCAAAATCGTACCAAGAACAAACTCCTTCGTTGCTGTAATGATATATACCTCCAAATTCTGCAGGGTTTTTTTGAACGATATCTAGCATTGCTTTGGCTAAATGTCGGGCGTAGGTCGGGCTTCCGATCTGATCAAATATAATTCCGAGTTCTGATTTTTCAGCTCCAAGACGCAACATTGTTTTGACAAAATTGTGTCCAAAGGACGAATATACCCACGAAGTACGCATGACCAAACAATCAGCATGTACATCTAAAGCGGCTAGGTCGCCGTCTAGTTTGGTTTGTGCATAAACACCTTGAGGATTGGTTGGGTCGGATTCTTTAAATGGGGTATTTTGGGTCGTATGATATACATAATCGGTCGATATTTGAATAAATCGACAGTTGTTGGCTGCAGCAGCTTTTGCCAGGTTTTGAGTGCCGATTACATTTACTTTTTGTGCAGTTTCTGCATCTGATTCAGCTTTATCAACAGCTGTGTAGGCAGCACAATTTAGACAATAATCAAAACGTTGATTGGCAAAAAAGTTTGATACTAATTGCGTATCTGTAATATCTAACTCGTCCCGGTCTACAAAGACAAAAGAAAAACTAGGATAATCAGCAGCTAAAGTTTGTAATTCATTGCCTACTTGACCTTTAGAACCCGTTATTAGTATGTTCATGTTGTTTGGTTGAAGATAAAGCTACCTTTGTGTTGTCCTAGGGTAGGTAATAATACATCTTTCTCGGATAATTTAGCATCTTTCAAATCAATTTTCCAGTCAATCTCGAGTTGAGGATCGTTGTATAGCAGCCCCCCCTCACTTTCCTTGCTATAAAAATTATCACATTTATAAAAGAATTCTGCTGTTTCACTCAATACAACATATCCGTGGGCAAAACCTCGTGGAACAAATAGTTGTCGTTTGTTTTCTGCACTTAGTTCGATAGCATATTGCTTGCCGTAGCTAGGAGAACCTACTCTCAAATCCACGACTACATCCAATACACATCCCTCGATAACGCGGACTAATTTGGCCTGCGCGTGTTCGCCCAATTGATAGTGCAAACCACGTAATACGCCGTAAGTAGATCGAGCTTGGTTATCCTGAACAAATTGATTGTCGATGCCAGCAGCTTTAAAACTATTGTAATTATAGCTTTCGTAAAAATAGCCCCTATTATCTCCCCATATTTTAGGTTCAAACACTTTAAGTCCAGGAAATTCAGTATCTATAAATGGCATACAAATGATTTAGGTACAATGATGTTTTAATTTTTGTAAAAATAAAAAATTAAGCACAATTGAATAGCAATCCTACTACAATTTTAGCAATAGCATTTAAATCATTCAAAGGTTTATTAATAAATTGTTGATTATCAGTTAAAACAGTCGAATTGGTCTTTTAGGAAATCTAGATAATAAACATTAAATGTTTGAAATCCTTCTTCGAAAGATAATTTGACTCGATCAATTTCTATTTGCTTCAGTTTCTTTAAATCCAATTTATTAATTGCATAGCTGCATTGGTAAACAGTCGTATTGCCGTCTATACTTGCCTTAGCACCTTGATAAGACATTAAAACAAACTCCTTATCATTCATTGTGTATAAGATCAAAGGCGACCGTTTGCGTATATTACCGAATTTTGAAACAGCTTGGGTAGAGGCTACATAAAAGTTGATATTAAGCGCCATATTGCCTTTTGAACTTCGACTCAAAAAACCTTCACACCGAATAAAGTCATCTTCTTCCAAAAACTTTCGGTATTCTTTGGGCGTGTAGCTAAAGAATGTGCGCGGATACAAACCTGTTTTTCTCAAGCCGGTAAACTCATCGGTAACATCAAAGGAATAGGCACAGTTTTGATGGTTTTTAGGCTGTGCTTTTGTAGGGCCTGCTTGAAAGTTAGTTTTGGCCAATAGTCTGATTTCCTCTTCCTGACTCAAATTACCTGTGCTCGTATCGGTTTGTTTTTTTTGTACAGCTTTTTCTTTTTTAGCTTGCTTTGCCAAGGCTTTTTCTGACCTTGTTTTTTCTTTAATCCAATCCTTGGTGGCTTTCAATTCTTTTTCCTCTTCGGTCAACACCTTCACTTTCTTTTTCTTTGGCTTCTTTTTATCTGCACTTAGCGATTGAACATAGACGACGCCTTTTGAAGAAGAAGAACTGTCTTGCTGAGGACTAAATTGGTAGCCAGCAAATGCGAAGGCAGTAGGATGAAAACACAAAATTAGACCCAAAAGGGCAAAATAGATGATTTTGATAGTCATAAGGCTACTTATAATGAACAAATGGGCTTGGTGTAATAATAATATTAGTATATTTTTTTTAAATAAGCGCAAATCTCTGTCTTATATTAGGAATTACTCATAAATTGTAGCAAGACATTTGCCAAACTTTTCTAGAATACTACAATTCTAACAATTAAATTATTTTTCTTGATAGATGTTAATCAAATTGACTAAAATGAACGACAACGCTTACTTTTTTATCCTCTTTTGTATGATCCTTTCTAGTTGCCAACCACCGAATGCTTCGGAAGATTTAGCACATTACTTCACCAACCCAGCATCTGTTCACCTTCAGTATCCAAGCACCCAAAAAGGGACGGTGGTTGATACTTTTTTTGGTCAGCCGGTCGCCGACCCTTATCGATGGTTAGAGGCTGCTGTTAGTGACGAACCACAAAAGCCGATTAATCAATGGGTAAATGCACAGCGTCAATTGGCCCGAAATTATTTAGATTCAATTGCGTTCAAAAAAGATATTTACAAACGTATGAAAGCCCTATACAACTACGAAAGGATTTCGGCACCTTTTACGGAGGGAGATTATCAATATTACTCTAAAAACGATGGCTTACAAAATCAAGCTGTAATCTATCAAGTAGATAAAAGTGGGCAAGAGGTTGTATTTTTAGATCCGAATAGTTTTTCTGATGATGGCACGGTTTCTTTGAGCGGTTTGTTTTTTTCTAAAGATGGACGATATGCAGCGTATCGCACCTCAGAATCGGGGTCTGATTGGGGGACTGTCCAAGTAATTGAAACAGAAAATCGACAATTATTAAACGATAAAGTAGAATGGTTGCGCTATTCAGGTGTTTCTTGGTATCAAAATGGATTTTTCTACAGCAGATATGGCGATAACAGTCAAGGGGATAAATTCACCCAAAAAAATGAATTTCATCAGGTTTATTACCATCAACTTGGCAGTAATCAACAAGATGATGCTTTGATTTTTGCCGACAAGTCGCAACCGAATCGTAATTTTGGACTGTCCGTTACAGAAGATGAGCGTATCTGGGTTTTGTCGGTTACGGAGTCCACTAGCGGCAATGCCTTGTATTGCAAAAAAAGTTCAGAGCAAGATTTTAGAGCCATCGTACAAGATTTTGACCACGATTTTAATGTTATCGATAATGTCGGCGATACATTGTTGGTCATGACCAATTACAAGGCAGCCAAATACCAAGTGTTTGCGATTGATATCCATCGACCTGAACCAAAATATTGGGATTTGTTAATCCCCGAACAAAAAGAGGCAACCCTCAATAGTGTACAAATGATTGGCGGATATTTGATGGCTCGATACACCCAACAAATTACTACAGTCGTACAGGTTTACGATCTAAAAGGCAACAACTTAGGTCCAGTCAAGCTACCTCCTGAATTTAGTCCCACCTTGCCCCTGACAATTTCGTCTTTGCAGGGCAAGAAAAGCTTAAAGGAGGCTTATTTTACCCTTTCTTCATTTACCATACCAGCGACTGTTTGTAAGTTAAATACACAAGATAGAAGTTCTGAAGTATGGAGACGTCCGGTTGTGCCATTTAATTCCGAAGACTTCGAAATTGAATTTACGCAATACACCTCTAAAGACGGTAGCTCAATTCCCATTAGCATTGTCTATAAAAAGGGACTTAAAAAAACAGGTGATCACCCTTTATTGTTGTATGGTTATGGAGGGTTTAATATTCCTATATTACCTTCTTTTGCCTTGAAACGACTGCCATTTTTAGAAAAAGGAGGAATTTATGCGGTGGCCAATATTCGTGGGGGTGGTGAAATGGGACAAGCATGGCACAAAGCAGGAACTCAATTAAACAAACAAAATGTATTTGATGATTTTATAGCTGCTGCAGAATTTTTAATTGAAGAGAACTATACGAATTCAGACAAAATCGCGATTGAAGGCCGTTCCAATGGAGGTTTGTTAGTAGGGGCCTGTATGACACAACGGCCCGACTTATTCCGGGTAGCCTTGCCTATTGTAGGAGTCTTAGATATGTTGCGCTATCACCAATTTACCATCGGTCATTTTTGGGCGAGCGATTACGGGCGTTCAGACGATTCTATTCAATTTCCTAACTTATTGTCTTATTCACCGGTGCACAACTGCGAGCCGCATGCCTATCCGGCCACGATGGTTATGACAGCCGACCACGACGATAGGGTAGTGCCTGCACATTCCTTTAAATTTGGAGCCGCTTTGCAGGAACATCATCAAGGTCAGCGTCCTATTATTATAAGAATCGATTCTAAGGCCGGTCATGGTGCTGGCAAACCCACCGAAAAAATAATAGAGGAAGAAGTAGACAAACTCGCTTTTTTGATGTTCAACTTGGGAATGAGCTGGTAGTTTTATTAAATAACAATATATGTATAGAGCATTTCGTAAAAAAGCATTGGGATCTCTGATACTTTCTAATGCTTTTATCAAAACGGCAACCTTTGAGGGGATGTACAAAAATGGAATACCTACCCAAGCTTTAATCGATCATCACGTTTCGATGGCGAAAGGAGGGGTTGCCCTTACTACCGTTTCTTATGGTGCTGTATCGGCTGATGCCCGCACTTTTGAGCATCAAATGTATATTAATGAAAGAAGTTTGGTCAAGCTCCAAAAATTAACGTCAGCTGTTCACGAAGCAGGAGGAAAGCTCTCCATTCAGTTGACACATTGTGGTTATTTTTCTAAAAATAAAGCCCAAAAGCGTCCTTTAGCACCGAGCCGAATCTTCAATGAATACGGATGTTTGTCGGGTATTGTGTTTTCGAAAGCAATGAACCAAGAAGATTTAGAGCGTGTAGCGTCTGATTTCGCGACGGCCGCTGCTGCACTCAAGTCCGTAGGCTTTGATGCTGTAGAATTACACATGGGTCACGGCTACTTGCTGAGTCAATTTTTATCACCTTGGACCAACCGTCGAAAAGATAACTACGGAGGCAGTATAGAAAATCGAGCCCGTTATCCATTAGAGGTATTGAAGGCTATCAAAAAAAAGGTTGGAACTGCATTCCCAGTACTTGTTAAACTAAATTTATCGGATGGTTTTAAGGGAGGGTTTTCTTTAGAAGACTGTATTTATGTTTGCCGTCAATTAGAGCAAACAGCCTGCGAAGCAGTCATCCTTAGCGGTGGTTTTACCTCTAAAACCCCTTTCTACTTGATGCGTGGCGCTGTACCTCTCAAGGGATTGATTCAGAATTCAAATAGTTGGGCCGAACGAATTACGATGGCATTTTTTGGTCCATTGATCATCAAAAAATATCCATACACCTCTAATTTTTTTCTCAAACAAGCTAGCTTGGTTCGACAGGCTGTATCCATACCCTTGGTTTATTTAGGAGGTGTAGACTCCAAGAAGGGGATTGAGCAAATTATGGATGCCGGCTTTGATTTTATTGCGATTGGTAGAGCCTTGATTCATGATGCAGATTTTCTAAAAAAATTAGAGGCAGGAACTCTAATCGAATCGGGCTGCAATCGCTGCAATCAATGCGTCGTAGAAATGGACAGAGAAGGGATTAGTTGCGTTTTGTAAACCAATTTGGATCTTCAAGATGCTGAAGTAGTATGCTGTGAACCTCCGATTCTTTTTCTTGGATTAACCAATGCGAGGCAGCAAGAACTATAAATCGATAAGGCCCTTTCATATATTTTTGAGCCGATTTTGAAGCAGTAGCCCCAAGTGCAGTATCGTTTTTGCCCCAAATAAAGGTCGTCGGTATATGGAACGAGTCAATCGCTAAATCGGATGCTATTTGGCTCATTTTATTCCAGTTTTTGCGATAGTAGTGCAAACAGCTTCTTAGGGCTTTGGGGGAGGAGAAAACATCTTGATAGGCCTCTATTTGCTTAGGAGTCGACAAGTACCAACAAGTTTTTTTAAGTTGTTTAAATTGCTTAGCTTTCATAACGATTTCAGGCCATACTGGCAGTTGAAAAAATTGTGCGTAGGCACTCATTTTACGTTGTTCTTTGTCGTTTTTCAAGGCCGATGCAAGAGCAGATAAATGCGGGACAGAAAGTGGCACAAAAGATTGGATTTGGCCAGGGAATTTACCACAGATAGCCCAACCTATGGCGGCTCCCCAATCGTGGCCGACAAGATGAAATTTCTGGACGCCTTTGGCCTTTGCAATTAAGATAACATCTTTGGCTAATTGATGAATACAATAGTTCTTGATGCCTTTAGGGCGTGCTTTTGGACTGTAGCCTCTAAGATCAGGGGCAATACAATAGTATCCTTTTTGTGCCAACAATAAAAGCGTACTTTCCCACATATGAGCGCTTTCCGGAAACCCATGAAGCAAAATTACAGTGCGGTCTGAAGCGGCATTGCCTGCAGTGCGGCACCGAAAAGATAAGCCGTTGGCTTCGATGCTTTCTATTCGTATACTATCTGCATAACTAATAGAAGCCAAAAGACTATAAAAACAAATTAAAAGAAAGGTTCGTTGCTTCATTGATTTATATTTTTTGGGAAATAGGATTTTAAATTTTTTACAAAGGCATTAAACCTTTCTGTACAACAGAGGTCTAGGTATTTGTAAGAATGTTGCCAAAGGGTAAGATATTTGCTCAAATCTAAATATTTTATAAACTTAATTCAATAGACACTTAATCTAAATATAATAAACTATGAAAAATTTACTTTTGATTTTTATTGCTACGATTACTTTTGTATCACTCTCTTTTACTGCTGACGCTCAATGGACCAAATTAGGCCAACGCAAAGTTAATTTCAGAGCCGACCGAGACGAGATAAGAGTAACAGCCTCTGAAGGTACCTTCCGCAAGTTAAAATTAGCCGTCAGGAATGCACCAATTTATATCCGCAATATCAAAGTAGTTTATGGCAATGGTAATAGCACCAACATCATAGTAAACAGTAGAATTTCCAAAAATTCAGAAAGTAAGCCTTTTGACTTGCCAGGCAAAAATCGAGTAATTCAAAAAATTATTTTTAATTATAAATCGGTTCCTAACTTCCGGGGTAAAGCCTTTGTGGTGGTACACGGAAAATGATCAAATATTCTAGTTGAATAAGCGCTACTTTTTAAAAGGTAGCGCTTTTATTTTTTGATGAGTCGATATTGCACGCGCCTATTTTTAGCCTTGCCTTCCTCTGTTTCATTTGTAGCTAGGGGTTGAAATCCTGCATATCCAACAGCTTTTATTCTATAGTTTTCTACCCCTGCGCTTACTAAATATTTCTTGACAGCTTCTGCCCTAAGAATCGAAAGGCGCATATTAGCCGCTTCGGTACCTTTATTGTCGCTGTGGCCGGACACTTTTAAGATATAGTCTTTTTTTTGTTTCAATAATCGAGCGACTTCATCTAATTGTTTGCAAGTAACAGCTGTTAATTGGTATACGGATTTGTCAAAATAAATAGTTTCAAAATTCGATATAGTCGAATCTACAATGACAGGATTGGCTTGTCCTATAGCAAGCTGAAAACAAAGTAGGTGTATAAACAAATAAATGCCTAATCGAATTTTAGATGGATGCATCGTTGACTTTTGTAAGTAATAATTTGCTATTATAGTTCAAATTTGTCTTTAAAGAAAAGGAAGTGCTTATATTTGTTGCATCTTTTCATCAAATTCTTACAAATCAGACGCATGGAAAACAATGATGTCATTCGAAGGCTACGCTTTATTTTTGATTTTGATGATGATCAGATGATTAAAATTTTTTCGCTAGCACAATTAGAAGTTTCAAGAGAACAAGTTTGTAGTTGGCTTAAAAAAATAGATGAACCGGATGTGGTCGCTATAAACGATAAAAAACTCGCTACTTTTTTAGATGGATTAATTAGTTTTAAGCGGGGCCAAAAAGAAGGAACGGTACATCGTCCTGAAAAGAAACTAAGTAATAATATGATTTTTAAAAAGCTCAAGATTGCCTTGGCCCTAAAAGATACAGACATCATCGATATCTATCAATTGATTCATATGAATATCAGTAAACATGAGATTTCTGCCCTGTTCAGAAAACCAGGACAACGACAGTATAGGGATTGTAAAGATCAATTTTTACGCAACTTTTTATACGGTTTACAGGTTAAGTACCGTGGTGAATTTTAAGTTGTTCCTATTGATTTTCATCTGCTAGGTACTTCATTTTTTTATTATACTTACTTTAATTAATTATCGAAAGAACACCTTTATCTTATGAAAGAACAAATTTTAGAACGTTTTATAAAATATGTAAAAGTCGATACACAATCCGAATTTGCGGTAGATAAAATTCCGAGTACAGACAAACAATTTGTACTTGCCCATCAAATTGTGGAAGAGCTAAAATCGATTGGTATGCAATCGGTAGAAATAGACAAACATTGTTATATTATGGCTACGTTGCCATCTAATACGGACAAAAATATTCCTGTAATAGGATTTGTTGCACATATCGATACGTCTCCAGATTTTACCGCCACAGGTTGTGCCCCAAAAGTGTGGCCCGATTATGCCGGGGGGGATTTGATACTTAATGAAGCCGAAGCAATCGTTTTGAAAACAAAGGAATTTCCTGAGATGCTTCAGTTCAAAGGGCAAACACTGATTACCACCGACGGGACTACTTTACTTGGGGCCGACGACAAAGCAGGGGTTACCGAAATTGTGTCAGCTATGGAATATTTGATACAACATCCTGAAATTAAACATGGAGAAATCAGAATTTGTTTTACACCAGATGAAGAAGTTGGTAGAGGTGCAGATTTGTTTGATGTAGAAAAATTTGGTGCCGAATGGGCTTATACTATGGATGGTTCGCTGCCTGGAGAAATTGAGTACGAAAACTTTAATGCAGCCTATGCAGCGATTGATATTCAAGGAAAAGTAGTGCATCCTGGCGCTGCCAAAAATAAAATGGTCAATTCCATGACGATAGCCTCTGAGCTTATTCTCGCACTGCCGGCTGCGGAAACACCAGAAAATACCGATGGTTACGAAGGTTTTTATCATTTGGTTTCTAATCAAGGAACCGTTGACAAATCCGAATTAAGGTATATTATACGCGACCACGACCAACAAAAGTTTGAAGACCGAAAAGCTTATATGCAACAACTTGTTGACCAATTGAACGAACAGTATGAACAGCGGATAAGCCTAACAATGACCGACCAATATTACAATATGGCTGAAAAGGTGCGACCGGTCATGCATATTGTCGATATTGCTAAAGAGGCCATCGAGAACTTGGGTATGAAATCTATCACCAATCCTATTCGCGGAGGTACAGATGGTTCAAGATTGTCTTTCATGGGCTTACCTTGTCCGAATATTTTTGCTGGAGGATTAAACTTTCACAGTCGCTACGAATATGTCGCACTTGAATCGATTGTTTCTGCAACCTTAACCATCGTAGAGATTGCCAAAATAATGGAACAACGCCAATGGTAATGCCTAGATGAGTGCACAAAAAAAGGAGTCTTGAATTATTCAAGACTCCTTTTTTTGTTAAAGTGTTTCTTTGAGCCACTTAAAAAATTCCCGTTGCCAAATTAGTGCATTTTGCGGAGACAATACCCAATGGTTTTCCTCTGGAAAGTACAAGAGTTTACTTTTAATTCCTTTTAATTGAGCAGCATTGAACGCCTCTAAGCCTTGACCAATTGGCACTCTAAAGTCTTTGCCTCCCTGAATAACGAGGATGGGTGTATCCCAATTTTCAACCTTTTCAATCGGACTGTATTCGCTGAAACTTCGCTGAGCAATTTTGTTGGATTTGTCCCAGTAATTACCCCCCATATCCCAATTGACAAAAAACATTTCTTCGGTTGTTCCGTACATCGATTTCCAGTTAAAAATTCCGTCGTGTGCAATAAAGCTTTTGAAACGACCTTCGTGTATCCCTGCAAGGTAAAAGCAAGAATAACCACCATAACTAGCCCCTACGCAACCAATTCTTTCTTTATCAACATAGGGTTCTTTGGCAATGTCATCAATTGCGGCTAAGTAATCTTGCATGTTTTGGCCTCCATAATTTCCACTAATTTGTTCGTTCCATGCTACTCCGTGCCCGGGCATTCCTCTGCGGTTGGGTGCCACCACTATATATCCTTGTGCGGCCATTAGTTGAAAATTCCAACGAAAGGAGTAAAACTGGCTAAGGGCACCTTGAGGACCGCCTTGGCAGTACAAAAGAGTAGGATATTTTTTTGATTTATCAAAGTTTGGAGGGTAGATGACCCATGTCAACATTTTTTTGTTGTCGGTAGTTTTAACCAATCGTTTGATTACTTTACTCGAATTGATATTTGCATACAGGGCATCATTCTCATGACTAATCTGAGTCATTTTTCCAGAAGATAAATCGATGGTATAGAGTTCGGAAGCATGGTTCATGTCTCGGCGATTAACAACCAAAGTAGTACCACTTTGTCCTACAATACCATGAACATCAAAAGCGCCCTCTGTACGTTGTCTAGGTGCACTAAGCGGATCGGAATACTTTTTCGGCAATGGGATTTCAAATAATTGAACGGTCCCATTGATAGGGGCTACAAAAAAAATTCGATCGCCCTCATTGCTAAATTGAAAACTATTGACGGTGCCGTCCCAATTTTTGGTGAGGTTGAGATCTCCCTCTTTATATCGAAGTATTATGTCGTTTTTGTCCGACTCATAACCATCTCTTTTCATTTGCAACCAGGCAAGTTGTTCTTTCGCTGAAAATGCAGGCGCTGTATCGTAGCCTTTGTTGCTAGCGGTCAAATTTCGGGTTTGCTTGCTGACTAAATTGTATGCATAAATATCTGTATTGGTACTTTTGGTATAGGCCGTACCGGCTAATTTTTTGCAAACGTACAATATTTCTTTACTATTAGGATGCCACAAATAATCCTCTGCACCACCAAAGGGCATTTGAGGACAATCATAGGCTTGCCCCTGAAGCAAATCAACCGATGCTTTATCACCGGCTTCGGTGCTTTCTACAAAAATATGAGAAAACAAACCATCTTCCCAGGTATCCCAATGTCGGTACTGCAAACTTTCGTAGATTTGAACATTACTGTGCTGTAGTTCAGGATAAAAATCCTGTCCCGATACGGCCTTTACTTTCACCTCTTTGATACTGATTTTGTAACGGCCGTTAGGCGCTATATGTTTGTCTTTTACGTATGCACTATACTCTTGAATTTCTTTTTTAGGAGCTCCATTAATAGGCAGTAAATAGTATTTTTTTGTTCGGGTATTTCCTTCGACATCATATTGTGTGCTTTGATAAACGACCTTTTTTTTGTCTTGAGTCCATCCGATAGCAGAGACACGATTCAGTTCTAATAATTGAATCGGACGTAGATTTTGTTGGGCATGAAGGCCAATGAAAGCTGATATAAAAAGAATAAAGGTGTTTACTTTTTTCATAATGGTTATGGTCAAATTAGAATTGAT
>CAJQQM010000141.1 GCA_905480485.1 uncultured Aureispira sp. | reverse complement strand
ACAGCAAGGCAGTTGCCGTGTTCATCAGGATTTTGGGGTTTAATACGATTTTAGACATACTTTTATATGATATTGAAATCTTGCACTAAAGTACTAAAAGTTATGCACTTATACTAGTAAATTGTTTAATTGTAGCATTGGAAAAAGGCCAAGTAGTTTATTATTAATTTTTATTAAGAATGCCTCAAAAAAGCCGCGCACGTTATTTGGTGTTCAAAATCAATAAATGTAAGATGCTAGTCGTATTAACAAAAAAACTATGCCTAGGTCTATGGATTTGGTGCACAGCTACATATAAATTTATTTATTCGGCTAGTGTTCTTTAAGGCGGAACCTTTCTTATAATTGGAAAAGAATAAAGCCATTATTCGTCTTCGTCATAAACACTCGTGTTTGTAGCGTCATTTCCTTCTTCTCTAGTATTGATTTCTACTAGCTGATTGTATTTCAAACAATCCATTTCAGTTTCAATTATTTCAGGTACTGGAAATAAGGAGGCCGGGTCAAAAATTGCATCGTCTCTCAGTGTTGTATCGGCCTGCATGCTAAATAAGATGTTTCTGAAGATAGGACGGGCCATAGAGGCTCCCTGACCGTATGTAAGGCTTCTAAATCGAATAAAACGATCGTCACATCCGACCCAAGTACCGATTACCAAATCAGGTGTAATTCCCATGAACCATCCGTCGGCCTGATTGTTGGTAGTCCCGGTTTTGCCACCATAAGCAGCTGTTACTCCTTTAAGACGGCCTCGCTGAATTGTTTGTAGCATCTGATTCATTACATAGGCGCTTTGTACATTCAAAACGGGTTCAGAATCTTGGTCTTTTCCAGCCAAGTAAATAGTATTCCCATTTTTATCCTCAATTTTGTCAATAAAAATAGGTTCTGTATAGGTGCCTAGATTGGCAAAAGTGGTGTAGCCCCCTGTCATTTCAAAAGGAGATAGATTCGGTACGCCTAGGCAGATAGCTGCCGATACCGGTACTCTTCCTTTTGAGGTATCAATCCCCACTTCTGCCAAAAAATTACGGAACGGTTCAGGCCCCTTCAATTCTTTTATTAAATAGGCTGATACTGAGTTTAGAGACCGGTTCAGTGCTTCCGTTAAGGTAATCTCTTCGCCACTATAACCTCCCGCATTTCTTGGGGTCCAATCTTCTAGCAAGCCAAACTGCCCTTCTCCCTTAGAAATAGTGGTGGGTTGATCCCAAACCTTAAGACAAGGAGAATATCCCTTTTGATGAATAGTGAGTGCATAGAGAAAAGGTTTGATGGTCGAACCTACCTGCCTAGCAAATTTCCTTTTATTAACATGGTCAAATTTAAAATACTTATGACTAATCCCTCCAACCCATGCTCGAATAAAACCTGATTTAGGATCTACAGCTAGTAGCCCCGACTGAAGATGCATTCTGTGGTATCTAATCGAATCAAACGGACTGATTAGGGTATCTTTTTCTCCCCGTTTGTTGTAGGCAAAAACCGTTGTCTGAACGGGTTTTTTCATATAGTCAATGATGTTAGCGTATTCCTTTTCTAGCTGCTGAAGGCTATCTTTGTTAGAAAGTACCCTTTTGTAACTTTGGGCTTGTTTGGTGCTGATAAACCCGGTTTTTTCCCATTTTTTGAGCAAGGCCTTACCATCTACCCATGGTGCATACTTCGTTTTTCTACGCGGCTTTTTGTCGTAGGCAATTACTTGAAATATCCGGTCAATATCTATGTCTCTAAGTTGATAAGCTTCGGCCAAAGGCATGTACTTAGGGCGGACACGTTGGTATCGGTCTGTTCCCCATATTTGACGAGAAAGACTAAGGCGCCTTAATTCCATTTCACCATCGGTACTTTTATACGCTTTGCGTGACCAAGGATTTTTAATTTTAGAACTAATTGTAGGATTGGGATGATTCCAATCTTTCCAGGTAGCAAATAGTTTGATTTGGTGCTCTTTTAAATGGTCTCTAACTGCTTTTTCGGCATGTTTTTGAACCCTAGAATCTATGGTGGTGTATATATTTAATCCATCTCTGTATATGTCGTAAGGTGCGCCATCAGGCTTGCGGTACTGCGGGTCATCTTTGGCTAGCTGCACCATTAGTTTTTTGAGATGATCGCGCAAATATTCTCTAAAATAGGTAGCAATTCCGTCGTTGTGATCTTTGATTCTAAATTTTGAAAGGTCGATGGGTAATTGTCGAAGCGCATCGTATTTACTTTTGTCAAAATGGCCTTTCTCCATCATTTTAGAAAGGACTACTTCTCTGCCTAATTTAGCACGGTCTGGAAATTTTCTTGGATTGAACGAAGATGGATTTTTAAGCATGCGGACCAGCATAGCCGATTCTACTATATTCAAATTGATGGGGAGTTTTCCAAAATATACTTCTGCCGCAGATTTTATTCCATTGGCTCCGTACAAAAAATCGAATTCGTTGAAATAGAGCGCAATGATTTCTTGCTTGGTATAAGAACGTTCTAGGCGCACTGCCGTCAACCATTCTTTGAGTTTGGTAGAAACTAAAAGCCAGGTTTTTTCGACAGTCCCTTTGTCTTTGGTGTTAGGACGACCCACCAATAATTTGGCTAATTGTTGAGAAATCGTACTTCCTCCACCTTGGTTGCGTCTGCCGAGTAACAAGGTTTTTACGATTACCCGCGCTAATGCTTCAGCATCAATACCTGAGTGGTTTAGGTACCTAGCGTCTTCGGTAGCAATTAGTGCATTAATTAAATGCGGTGATAAACTATCGTATTCTACAGGGGTACGGTTTTCGATGTAGTATTTTCCCAACAATACTCCGTCTGCTGCATAAACATTGGATGCAATTCTACTTCTTGGGTTTTCCAGGTATTCGAAAGAAGGGAGTTCGTAGGAAAGCTTCGTAAAAATTGCAATGACCAATACAATACCCAGAAAATAAAACCGCCACATCCATTTAAGGGCTGTTTTGTATTTTTTTACCCGCCCTTCACGTATCGCAATAGGCGTTACTTCTTCTATGATTGGGCTATTTTGTTCTGAGGACTCTTGTTCGTGTTGTTGGTCTTCCATGATTGTCGAGCAGTAATTTGGGTATGAAACGGACTAATTATAGACGATAAAGCCTTTTTAATTAATTATATAGATTTATGTATTGCAAATATAAAAAAAAGAATTGGCATCTCTTTCGGAAAGAAATGCCAATTTATTAAAAGGTAGATTCCGTTTTCTAACGGTAGTTTTTCTCAAAGAAATCTTTGTACAAATAAAATTTTTGAGTCGATAATGCTAAGTTGTAATTTTGTTGAGATATAGCATAAATCTGAAAACCTTTAACGCCGCTCAAGAAGGCCGGATTTGAACGGGCGTCAACTACATATTTCATCGCTAAGTTTCCGTTGGCAAATGCCCGAATGGTCAGACTAGGGATAGAACCGTCGACTAAAATAGACGAGGTGCTAAGGCGATTGGAAAGGTAGTTTTTGTTGTTGAATTCGGTTACCGGAGCTCTATATTGATTGACTTTAGTTTTTTTGTTATCAAAAACGACCAAAACAAGATGTTTGGTTCGTTTATTATCTTGGAATAGGCTCAAATCATCTTTTTGCATAAACTCGTCAATAGGTGCAACTGCTTTGTTTTGCTTCGATTTGTTCAAAATAGCAATCATAGCCTTTGCCTGTTTCTCCTCTTTGGTTTGTGGAAAACTAGTGACAATAACTCGAAGGGCTTTGATATAGTCCTTTTCGCCCTTTATGCCACCCATGCACATGGCTTCCAGTAAGGCAAAACGAGCTTTCATCTCGTAGTTTTTACCAAACTTATCGGTTACTGCGCGCACCTTTGTTAATGCTTCGGTAGCTTGTCCTTGCTTTATAAGGGCATAGGTGTCGTCATAATATTTATTAATACGCTCGTATTTAAGCTTTTCGGAATTCGCAAAATCAGGGTCGCTTAATACTTTAGCTATGTTGCTTTCGGGGTATTTGCTTAGAATTTCGTTTTTGTAATAATTAAGCTTCGTCGTATTGTTCACTTCCGAAAAAATATTGTAGGCTAAAAACATTGCTTCGACAGCATAGGTGTTTTTTGGATAGCGGTTTACGAGTTCTTCTACGAGTTGTAGTGCCAAATCATTTCTGCCTAAGTCCTCTCTGTAATGTTCGGCTGCCTTAAACATGGATTCGCCTAATTTGCCTTCTAGTGCCGTCTTGTCTTGGTCAGACATAGGCACGCCTTTCTTTTTGAGATAGGCATCTATTTCGGATTGTGTTTTGGGGACTTTCGCTAAAATTTCTGCTTCATCTAATTCGGTATCTTCGTCGCCTCGATCAGATAGTCTCCAATTATCAACCCAAGGACGATTGCCCCATCTTTTTTCAAATTCTCTTTCTCCTTTTTTCTTAAGGTTGGCATTATAAAGTGGAAACTTTGACTTCTGTAAGGCATTGTCCGATAAGGTGATTTTTCCATTGGTGTTGCCTCCTCTTCGTGCAGGGGCTCCATTAGTTTCGTTCATAGCAATGGAATTCATACTAAATTTTCGGCCGCCTTTTAGCGAATTATTGGCAACTGTTGGAGGAGGAACATTCGCTTTAATTCTTTCTTCCATTTCCATGCCAGCGATTGCCCAGCTTTCTTGTTCTTTTCTTTCCCAAGTGCCCACAATACGCATGCTATCTTTATCATAAACGACTATAAGGTGGCTAGCTACGCCTTCCAATTTACGTTTGTATATTTCAGCGGCAGCAAAGCGGTCGTCTTCTTTTTTGATCACCATCATTGTAGAATCATAGTAAGCGTATGATTTTACAAAATTGTCTTGTTTGTAGTACAGTTCGGCTAGCAGTAAACAACCTTCAGTTCGTTGTGCATTTGATTGGCTGTAAGCTAGAGATTGTTCTACGAGTGCTATTCCTTCGGAGGTATTGCCTTTGTTGAGTTGTAGCTGTGCAAGGGCGAAGTAAATTTGGTCTTTGTATTCTTCATTTTTAGAATCGCGGAGCATCTTTTTGAGCGCTAACTCCGGATTGATTACTTTTTTGCCTGTAGCCGATGCTGCATTTTTGACCATATTCAACCGCGCATTGAACTCCATTTCGTAGTTGGGTTTGAGGCGCAATATTTTGTGGAAATTTTCCATTGCCAATTGGCTGTTGCCTTGCATTTGATAAATTTGGGCTAACAAGTAAACATAGCGATTTTTTACCGATTTTTTGCGTGTTGACCGAATGGCATTTTCTAGTGGAATAATCGCTTTATCGTATTCTTTTTGTTTGGTCCAACTGTAAGCGATTGCCGCCTGTACTAGGGGTCTTAGCTTAAAGGGTACCTTAAGGTCGTTTTCTAGCTGTCGCAAATAATAACCGGCATCGTCATAACGACCTAATTCGATGTAAGTTTTGGCAAGCCACAACATAGCTTCGTAACGAATAGGTCGGTGTTTAATGCCATAGGCAATGGGTTTTTCTTCTTCCTCTTCATCGCTTTGCTTTTTCTTTTTCTTCTTCTTTGGCTTTCTTTTTCTACGCTTTTTCTTCTTTTTTTTCTTTTTCTTCTTTTTTTTCTTGGCCTTTAATTTGGCTAACTCTTTGGCTACATTTTCTGGGTGATATTTGTCTACTATAAATTTAAATGTATTGGCACAGCGTTCGTATTCTTTTTTAAGGTATTCAGATTTACCCATCAAAAAATAACTATCATCCGTCCAGTTTCCAATTGAGTGTAGTTTTATATTACGGGCACATTTGGTTATGGCTTCGTCAAGTTTTTGGTTTACAGCGTTGGCATCTGCTATTGCAGCATAGGGATATAATTTGATGGGTTTGTTGTAATTGTCGGCATATTGCTTGTTGAGCATATCCATACTTTCGGTATAGGCTACATTGGCGTTGAAATATGCATTGTATCGGCCCGTTAAGTTGTGGTAAGGCTTGGTAACCAAGGTTTGCTTAGAACAACCCACTAACAAAAGGAGCGTTGTTACAAAAGATAGACCAGGGAAAAATATGTTTTTCATTATTGTATTTTGTTTTACGGGACTATACGATTACGAACAGATAAGGAAAGATACAACTATTCTGATTATACAACGATTACAAAGACTATAAAAGTTTGTCTCTACCACAAAAATACGCGCTTTTTTTAATATTTGCTGCCTTGTTTTCATTTTTTAACGAAAGTCTAAGAGTTTATGTATGAAATACCTAGTCTAAATTATTACTTTTGCAAGCGCCTAACTTTTTATTCGTAAAAGAGACATTTTATATTTTCTAGCGGATACTACAGCATGGCGAACCAATTGATAACAACAACCTACTTTTAGCTCCTTTTAAGAAGGGTTTGAATGCGGTTGAAACAATAAAAATATGTTAAAGTGGATTGACGATAAGCACCGTTTGGTAGTAATTAATGACGAAACTTTTCAGGAAGAAAAGTCTTTTCGCCTGCATCCTGTCAACGTTTTCGCAGGGGTGTTTAGTACAATTATATTGGTGGTTTCTGTTACCCTTCTTTTGCTAGTTTATACACCACTCGGGAAAGTTGTTCCCGAACGGTCTAACAAACATATACGCACAGAATTAAACAATATGTTTATCAAAATTGATTCATTAGAACAGTCGGTAATGGCGAGAGATTTATACATTACTAAAATCAAAAATCTGGTTTATGAGCAGTTTGAGTATGCTGATGATGTAGAAGACCCTAGTTCGAAGCAAGGCGGTGTCGACGTCGAAATGCCTCAAAAGTCTAATGAACTAAAAGAGTTGATAGAAAGTGTTGATAATGAAGTAGAATTGGGCAATTTATTAGATAACACTTTATTGGTATCTACCGATATCGAGGATATTGTATTTGTCCCGCCTGTTACGGGCATGGTCTCGGACACTTTCGCCCCAAGTCGCAATCATTATGGAACCGATATAGTTGCCCCAAAAGGCAAACCAATTAAAGCCATCCAAAAAGGTACTGTTATCATGGCTACATTTTCGGTAGAAACAGGCCACATGTTAGCGGTTCAACACAGCAATAATATCATTTCTTTTTACAAACACAATTCGGCCAACCTCAAAAAAACCGGCGATGTTATTCGAGCGGGTGAAGTGATTGCCATAATTGGTAATTCGGGAGAGATGACAGATGGTCCACATCTACACTTTGAAATGTGGATTAAGGGTCAGCCCATAAATCCTGAAAGATACATACAATTTAGAAACTAATTTATTTATGTAGTTTGGGGTTGTTCGCGTGTCGGTCTTGGTCCCGAATACTGCGTTTGATCATTCCTTTTTGTAATGCTTCTCCTAAGTCAACACCGGTTTGATTGGCCAAGCATAGCAACACAAACAATACGTCTCCCATTTCTCCGGCAAGGTCCTCCTTTGCACTCTGTTCTTTTTTTTTGTCTTTAAACGATTGTTCGCCATAAATTCGAGCCATAAGACGGGCGACTTCTCCTACTTCTTCTGTTAAGATAGCCGTATTCGTTAATTCGTTAAAATAACGAATGCCAACAGTTTGAATCCAATGATCTACTTTTTCTTGAGCTTCTTTTAGCGTCATGACGGAAGATTGATTTTACAGAACTGATTTCTGAGATTTAGAATGTTTTTTTTTGTTTTTGGTATTACCTTGCCCGAAGCTGTTATCTTTGCTATAAAGCCTGCCTTTGTCCGTATGCAGACCTATTTTTCTTAAATCAATGATACGCATGATGAGCAATGTAAGGAGCCCGAGGGCAATAGACCGGTACCGTACAATTGTACCGCTATTTACGACCAAAATGCCTATTAATAATAAATTACTAAGCGAAAAACTTAGCAAAAAAGGAAGCAATAACTTGGGGCTGCTAAGCGTTTGTTTTTTGATAAAAAAGGACAACAAAACCAAGATAAGAAAGCAAAGAATTTCGATACTAGCCATCATCTGCAAGGCATCTTTGCACTCCCATAAAAATGGCCGCGCCAATACATTCACTACAGCCATTGGAATCGCTCCTATTACACCAATAAAGGAAGGAGGGAAAGTGGCAATATCTCGAATAGCCGAACCGCCTGTTTCGGCAATAAAGTCCGCTTGTTTATTGGCTAAAATTTGAAGGATATCTACATCAATTACCAGGTAACTAAAGGCAAAGAAAATAGCTACAAAAACGACATATACGGCACTGTATGTCAGAATAATATGTCTTTGTTTTTTTAGGCTAATTAAATAGGCAATGGATGCGGGTATTATTAGCAAAATTAAATAATGCCGAATAAGACCAAGTAAAAGGAGAGAACCTATTATTTTAAAGCAGCTATTCATGCTAAGCTTCTTTTGTTCAAGCTCATAAAAGCTAAGGAACAACAAACTCAGGGCATAATATACGTAAACATCTTTGTGAAAACCAGCGGTCCAAAACGTCAAGGAAGGCAAGAAAAAGCAACAAATAATAAGAACGAAGGGGGGGAGTGCTAATATTTGATTAAACAGTTTATAAAAATTGAGACTCGCCATTAAACCAACAACGGCAATAAAAAAGATAGTTAGATGATAATGTCCTTGTGTAAAGGGATGTAGAAGTCCGTGCCAATGCACCAAAACATAAGACCCAAGGTCTTTCCAAAAAATAGAAGCATCCGGATAGATGAATACCGTCGAATTCGGAAGTTCAGTGGCCCATCCTAACAAAGAATAAAGGTAATATTGAGGATAGACAAATATTGTTTCACCTATTAGCGTGCTTTCTTTGAGATACAAAAAGGTATCGCCGCCACTAAAATAATAGGTGTGTATCAAACCGTACGTAATTCCTGTAAGTACCTTGCTGATAAAAACAAAAAATATGAATTTTCTCGATAGCCCTTCAATGCTAAACAAAGAGGAGGATTTGATCCACCAACCTAAAAGCAGGATATATGATGCTAAAATGAGATAATGCATAATTGGGTACAGGGTATTTTGCTTAGTTTTTTAGAAATTGATAGACTAACTTGTACATTAGCTTGCCACATGGCTTCAATAGGCTAACTCAAAATTAGGAGGCCTCTAAAAAAGTATTTCTTTAATGAACGCTAAAGGTACTTAAAATTATATGTTTTTCAATGGATTTTTACCGTCTAGCATAGGAACAAATCTAAAATCCCCGTAATTTTCTTCTTGATAACTCGTTTCGTCGATTCTTGTGATTCGAACCATGGTTTGCATGGATTTTGAACCCACAGGTATAACAAGGCGCCCCCCTATTTTCAGTTGTTGCTTTAAAGTATCAGGAATATTAGATGCTGCCGCTGTTACTAAGATTTTATCGAAAGGGGCAAATTCTCCCAACCCTTTGTATCCATCTCCGTAAAAACTGCGGATGCCCCCCAAACCCAAGGATTTAAAAATAGTTTGTGCTTTTTTGTAGAGTTCTTCATGCCGTTCAACAGTATACAAGCGAGCGCCTAAATAGGCTAATACCGAAGCTTGGTACCCAGAACCTGTCCCTATTTCCAAAACTTTTTCTCTTTTTTTTACATCCAGTAGGCTACTTTGTATCGCCACTGTGTAGGGCTGCGATATGGTTTGTTCGGCATCAATTGGAAAGGCCTTGTCTTCATAGGCGTGTTCCTCAAAAGCATTGTCTAGGAAGAAGTGCCGTGGAATACTCCCTATTGCCTCTAATACTTCCTGATTGGTAATCCCCTTTTTTTCTAGCGAACGAATCAAGCGGCGGCGCATTCCTTTGTGGCGATTGCTGTCTTTCATGGTACTTTCCTGTTATCTCATTGTAAATTTAGATGCTAAAAATAGAAAATATGAGAAGAAACAGCATCATAACATCATTTTCAATAGCATAGATTCGGCTTTTTTTTCTAATTTACCAAAATATTGAAAAAACCGAAGTGTAATCTTATAAATTTTAAATTGTTATTATGGTAGAAATTAAATTTGGAACCGATGGGTGGCGTGCAATTATCGCCAAGGAATATACAGTTGACAATGTTAAAAGAATTGCCACAGCGACCGCCTTGTGGATTAAGCAAAATGGAGGCGATAGTATGGTGATTGGCTACGATTGTCGTTTTGCTGGATTGATGTTTTCTGAAACCACCGTGCGCATCATGGGTTTACACGGCATCAAAGCCTATTTTGACAAAAATATTTCGACCACTCCAATGGTCTCGCTAGGGGCTGTACATCTAAAAACAAAATTAGGCGTAGTGATTACCGCTAGCCACAATCCTCCATCTTACAATGGGTATAAACTCAAATCAGAACTAGGAGGTCCGTCTATACCTAAAGATATTGATGCTGTAGAAGCTTTAATTCCTAATCATAATATCGAGGAAGAACTGCCGTCTTTAGCGCAAATGGAAAAGGATGGTTTGTTGGAATACGTCAATCTAGAGGATATGTATTACGACGAAGTTGCCTCAAAATTTGATTTAGATTTGATTCGTAATTCCGGTGTTGTGTGTGCTTATGATGCGATGTATGGTGCAGGGCAAAATATTGTTCGACGTATTTTGCCGAATGCAGTACCCTTGCATTGCGAAATGAACCCTGGTTTTAATGGACAAGCCCCTGAACCAATTCATAAGAACTTGACAGAACTTTCTAATCTAATTCAACGTAACGATAATATTACCTGCGGATTGGCCAACGACGGAGATGCCGACCGTATCGGTATGTATGATGAAGAGGGTACATTTGTTAGTTCTCACCAAATACTATTGCTTATTGTACATTATTTGCACAAGTACAAAAAGATGAATGGCAAGGTAGTGGTCTCTTTTTCTGTGACAGACAAACTCAAAAAAATGTGTGCCCTGTATGGCCTAGAATATCAAGTAGTCAAAATTGGTTTCAAGCATATTGCAGAAATCATGATTACAGAAGATGTTTTGGTAGGCGGTGAAGAATCAGGTGGAATTGCTGCAAAAGGGCATATTCCGGAAAGAGATGGTGCATGGATAGGCCTATTGGTTTTGGAATTTATGGCTAAAACTGGAAAATCTATCAAAGAATTAATGGAAGAAGTATATGCTATTGTCGGAAGATTTGATTTTGACCGGGATGACTTACATATTTCTAATGATAAAAAATGGTCAATTATCGATAATTGTAAGGCCGGGGTTTACCAAAAGTTTGGAGACTATGACGTACAACGAGTCGAAACCTTGGATGGGTATAAATTTTATTTGGCAGACGATAAATGGGTGATGATTCGTCCATCGGGTACCGAACCTGTTTTGAGGGTTTATGCACAAGGCCCTTCCGCTGCTGAAGTTCGAAAAATTCTAAATGCTACTCATGCTACTTTAGGCTAAGAAACACGATTAAAATCGTCGGCTGTCATCAGCCGACGTTTTTTTTTGGAGTAGCCCTGAACAGCGGCGTTTATTTATAAACGCATACAAAATAGCCTTCAAATCTTAGGGTATTCTTTCGTATTTATCGCTACTAATTGAATCAATTTAGCGGCAATTTCGTATTTTTGTTTTTCAACAGCTTGGAATATTGAGATTCTCAGGCTTATTTTTCAATCTTTTCGTATTAGACCACTTTAATGATTCGTTC
>CAJQQM010000140.1 GCA_905480485.1 uncultured Aureispira sp. | reverse complement strand
GAAGAATCAGACCGCCCTGCCGAAACCTACGGCATTTCGGGCACCCTCGACGACAACAGTGACTTAGGCTGTATGGATTGTTCGGGCAACAGTTATCAGCACAGTATTGATATTGCGGGTATTATCGGTTGTTGGGGCGCTGTTATAGATATGAATGGACTAGATAGTAGTGATACTGCGCCACTTATTATGTTTCACGGAACTAATGATAATATTGTGCCGATTGATTCAGGTGCCGCTTTCAATGCGAATGGTGCTTTTCCTCCAATTTATGGTTCCCGAACGATTCATAATGCTCGCACCGCAATGGGCTTAGCCTCCGAACTACATGTATACGAAGGGCAGCCGCATAATTTTTATTACAATGGTGCTTTTTTTCCTGGGATTTATTGGGATAGTGTCTGGCAACTGACGCATCCGTTTTTGTGTAGTACGCTTCCCTATTGTAGTACAAATGTAAGTACACAGACAGTAGAAAATTCATTTGGTCTGCAGCTATTTCCCAATCCTTCTCATCAAAAAATTACTCTTAAAATTGATTATAAAGCCCTAATCGAACCGCACAAAATTGCTGTATACAATGCGCTTGGCAGCTGTATTTATACCGACAAAACATTGCTAAATGATTATAGTATTGATATAGCAAATTGGGCGAGTGGCCTGTATTTTCTTAGCGTGGAAACCAACGGAAGTAGTATTTCAAAATCCTTTAAGGTTTGGCATTAATTATGACAAAGTCAGCCAAAATTATCGCTTATTACCTTCCCCTGTCCGTGCTTATCTTGGGTGCAGCCTTGCGCATAAATGTCTATTTTCAAAACCGATCGCTCATTATCGACGAAGCGAATCTTGCCCGTTATGTCATTGAAAATAAATGGACAAATTTTTATCAATATCAAGATAAGAAACTGAATTATCATCAATATGCGCCGCCTATTTTTTCGAGCCTCAGCAAAATTAACCTGCGCCTATTGGGCAATAACGAATACGCCCTTAAACTACCTTCAATTATTGCCGGAATTTTGAGCTTGGTCGCCTTAGGCTACTTGTTGCATTATTTTTTGGGCCCAACTGTTGTTGTCAGTTATATCCTGTTGTTGTTTAGTTTTTCGGAACTTTCTGTACGGTATAGCAGCGAATTCAAACAATATGCTACCGATACCCTACTTGCTGTAGGCTTTGTAGTGGCTGCTGTTCGTCTGCGAAAAAAATTTTTGACCCTGCCCAAGACGGTTCTTTGGGCGGTAGCAGGGGCCTTTTCTATCTGGGCTAGTATGTCTATTATTTTTATTTTAGCCGCAATCGGTCTCGGTTTTTTGTGGCAATACAAACAGGGGAAACTAAAGTTTGCATACATAAGCGCTATCGGTACAACTTGGATATTAAGCTTTGCCTACTACTTTTTTAGTATTTTACTAAAAGATGCCGGCGAAGCGCATCTGATAAGCTATCACGCACCTTTCTTTTTTGATGTATGGCCCACTGATTTTACTGCTTTCAACAAAGACTATCAGCTATTGCTAAGTTTATTCCGTTGTTCGACCGATCAAACACTATTGGGCATCAGCTGGGCTTTTCTAATGTTTTGCCTTGGTCTGCATCAATTATTCAAAAAAGACCGCTATTTATTTATTGTTCTTTTCGCCCCTATCTTGTTTTGCTTTATAGCCTCAGGCTTGCATTTTTATACGCTAATCGAACGCCTGATTTTATTTCTTAGCCCTTTTGTTTTGCTCATCATGGCTTTTGGTTTGCATTTTTTGTGGCAGCAAAAAAATCGCCTACTACAATTGGCTTTAGTAGCGGTCATGCTTGTTACGGTGGTCAACAAAGGTGGTTATCGGTATTTTTGGACCAAAATGGAGTTTGAAGACAGTAAAACAGTATTGGCCTATATTCATGATCAAAAAAGGGATGCAACCATTTTTGTGCAACACGATGCTGTACCGGCTTTTGTTTTTTACAATGAATTACACGATAATGCCTGGCAATTTGAGCATTATTATTTAGCCAAATGGGAAGAATATCCTACCGGCAATTTTATACGAAATTTAGAAAAGGCTAATAATCCGTCATTTTGGTTGTTTTTGTCACACACATTTCCGGCGGCTTCTATCGATCAATTTGTTCAGAATGCCCGTACAATTGGCCCTATTAAAAAGGAATATAAAAGTGTCCAAGCTTCGGCTTATTTAGTACACATCGACGGTTAGAACTATTCTAATTTAGTACATTCTAATAGAATACAAGCCCTAGTTTTAGATTCTTTTTTTATTATATTTATATTTGAGGAACTTAAGCAAGCCTTAGTTAGTTTATATTTAAAACAAAGTAAACTTTCTTCAATCATAAAATTAAAAAAATGGAAGGATTAAAAGAAGCAAAAAATAATATTTCTAAGAAAGGATTTTTGGATGTAGAAGTCGATCCTTCTCTTGATTTGGTAGCCGCTATTGAAGCACTTAAAAAAGAAAAAAATGCCATTATATTGGCGCATTATTATCAGGAAAGTGAAATTCAGGATATTGCCGATTATGTGGGCGATAGTCTTGGCTTGGCACAGCAGGCAGCATCAACCGAGGCAGATATTATTGTTTTTGCCGGGGTGCATTTTATGGCCGAAACAGCCAAAATGCTTAATCCTTCCAAAAAAGTACTATTGCCCGACCTAAAAGCGGGATGTTCATTGGCCGATTCTTGTCCGGCACCTTTGTTTAGAAAATTCAAAGAGAAATACCCGGACCATGTAGTGATTAGCTATATCAACTGTACGGCGGCCCTCAAAACAATGACCGACATTTGTTGTACTTCGACCAATGCCAAACAAATTATTGACAGCGTACCGGCCGACAAAAAAATATTGTTTGCCCCCGACAAAAACTTAGGGGCTTATCTACAAAAAACAACCGGCCGTGATATGGTGTTGTGGAACGGTGCTTGTATGGTGCATGAAATTTTTAGCAAAGAAAAGATTGTTAAGCTACAAATTCAAAACCCAAAGGCTAAACTGATTGCCCACCCTGAGTGTGAAGCACATTTGCTTGAAATTGCCGACCATGTTGGGTCGACGAGTTCTTTGTTGCGCTATACGCAAGAGAACGATGCCCAAGAATTTATTGTAGCCACCGAGTCGGGTATTATTCATCAGATGGAGAAGGCTTCTCCCAACAAAAAGTTTTTCCCGGCACCGCCTAACAATACCTGTGCGTGTAACGAGTGTCCGCACATGAAGCTGAATACGATGGAGAAGTTGTACTTGTGCATGAAACACGATTTGCCTGAAGTCACACTCGAACAAGAGGTCATTGACAAAGGACGTTTGTGCATTGACAGAATGTTGGAAATATCGGCAAAGGCAGGGCTGTAATTGGTGCGTTTGGAGTATGGAGTTAGGAGTTGATTGTGCCATTGACTTTTACATTCAAAATGTTTCTGGCACGCAGGATTCACAACTCAGCATTCAATATTCATAATTCATAACTTTTTTAAGCGTCGCTGTCGCGGTTCACTCGCTTGTTTTATTAGATAGGAAC